>JAGMDR010000025.1 GCA_023128595.1 Planctomycetota bacterium
TTCTCAGCACGCCCAGGCCGCCGAGGCCGAGCAGAAAAATCGTCCCCGGCTCAGGAGTCAGCTTGACCACAAAGGCATCGTAGGCCCCTACGATAGGCCCACCCAGTGACCCCCCAGTATAGCCAGAGATGTATACAGCTCCCAGACCGTCCACAGATACACCGGAGGCAACGTCGTACTCGCCCGTTCCGATTTGGTGGGTCCCCAACAGACTTCCGGTTGAATCGTAGTGGGTCACAAAGACATCACAGTCCCCTGCGTTAGGTGCGCCGAGCGAGCCGTCAGTATAGCCCGAAATGAAGATGTTGCCGAGGTGGTCGGCTGCGACTGCGCTGGTTGAGTCCCTGTCGCTCGTCCCGAACTGACGCGTCCATAAGAGAGCCCCGGTCGGGTCGAATTTAGTCACAAAGGCATCATAGTCACCAGTATTAGGCCCGCCTAACGATCCCTTCGTGAGCCCCGAGATGTAAACGTTGCCCACTCCGTCGGCGGAAACGCCGGTGGTTATGTCACCTTCGGTTGTCCCGAATTGCCGTGACCACAAGAGACTCCCTTCCGAGTCATATTTGATCACAAAGGCATCGCGCTCACCTGCGTTAGGCCCGACCAGCGAGCCAGCGGTGTGGCCTGAAACATAGACGTTGCCCAAACCGTCAACCGAGACATCGGAACTCGTATCTGGACTTGGCGTGCCAAGCTGGCGGCTCCACATAAGAACTCCCGCCGAGTCGTACTTGCTCAAGAAGCCATCGTAGTCACCTGCGTTCGGCCCGCCGAGTGAGCCCTTGGTGTACCCGGAGACGTAGACATTGCTCAGACCGTCGGCTGCTACCCCGGAAGTCCTGTCTTCCTTAGTTGCACCGAGTTTATGGCTCCACAGGAGATTTCCCACTGAATCGTATTTACCCAAAAAGGGATCAGCATAAATGATAGTAGGGATCATAAAAGGCTTATAGCCGTCCGTCATGCCCGAGATGAAGACATTGCCCAAGCTGTCAGCCGAGACCTCAGTGGCCGCATCTCGGTAGTTCCTTGAGCCGAACTCGCGCCTCCACGAGAGACTCCCCGCCGAGTCGCATTTCCACAAAAAGACATGATCTGACCCTGGTTTGGGCCGGTTCTCCGGGACCTGTGTCCTGCCCAAGATGTACGTTTTACCCAGTCCGTCGGCCGAGACGCTTGAGGCCATTTCCCAAGCACTTGTCCCGAACTGGCGGATCCACTCGATTTCGTAGCGCGTTTCTAAGGTTGCTCTTGCCTCCCCGGCCACAATCACCATGGCCGCGAGGACTAACAAGATTTGCGTTTTGCAGATTTTGATTACCGCTCCTCCAATCTTCTCTGCTATTGTCGCCGCTCGGCGGCGGAGCTGAGCAATGCGATCTTGAACATCACACAGTATAACCACTGGGAGACGATATTGTCAAGCGCAAAGTCCGGTAAGAGCCGTTTTGGGGCCAAGAACGCCAGCGAAAATGCTTGCAATTTCGCTGTAACGGCGTAAGTTGAATCAGCACTATGCGGGCGAACGACCATACAGGCATTGTGGGACAAACGGCCGTCGTAATCCTGGCGGCGGGTAAGGGTACGCGGATGGGCAAGCCGGACCTGGCGAAGGTCTGTCTCGAAATCGACGGCGTCCCGGCTATAAACAGGGTGATTAGTGCTTTCAAGGAGCATCAATTCGGCAAATTCCTGGTCGTAGTCGGCTACGCGGCCGAACAGGTGAAAGATACCGTCAACAAAGACCATCCCGGTGTTACGTATGTCTATCAGGATCCTCAGTTGGGCACGGGGCACGCAGCGAGGATCGCAGGCGAAGCCTTGCAGAACGCAGGCCACGGCGGGCCCGTATTGCTGACGATGGGGGATAAGTTCATTGAGGGTCCCGCCATAGAAGCACTGCTTGAAGGCTTTGCCGAACAAAATGCGGATATGGCCCTTCTGGCGATACCGAAAACCAGAGCCACCGAAGGCTCGGGCGGCAGGGTTTTTGTGGATGATACGGGACAAGCCGTTGATATTATCGAAAAAATGGATTTGGCAAGGCAGGCAATCGCAGATGGGCTGAATGATAGGTTAGCCAAGGTCGGCGAGCTGGCGAATGCTGAGATTCTCAGGGTCATTGACGAGCACATAACCGATCCCCGAAAGCGGGCCGTCGCTGTCGCCGAGTTGCTCGAATTAGCCGGGAAGCCAGGAAAGACCGACAAGCAGGAATTGGACAAGATATTGCAGTCTCGCCGGTACAATCTCGAAATAAACGGCGAAAGGTATTCAGCCGAGAGGATTGAGAAAAGCTCCAAGGGCGTAAATCCCAGTCTCTATCTTTTCAAGGCGCAGGCCTTCTATCAGGGTGTTGCGATGATAGACAACGACAATGCCCAGGGAGAGTATTACCTCACCGACATTGTCCGGCATTTAGCGGCAGTAAAGGATGCCGGCGGCAAACCGAGATTCACAATCGGGATTGTGCCTATCGATGACCCTGACTGGATACAGGGCTTTAATTCACCCGATGAGCTTTTGGCCATTCAGGATTATGTTAGGCGCAAGAAGATTGCGAAAGACCAAATGCGCGGGCCTTCCGGCCGACCACAGTTAGAGGCAAGCCAATACCGCCCTGTCAGCAGGTGGATAAGCAAGATTGAGGACGAAACACCTGCCCTGCGGCGCTGGATGGAAGACATCTACGGCCGGCACCAGAGTTTGCATAAGCAGAAACGCAGGGATTTGGTGCAAGTGCTCCAATGCTACGGCGAGCGGTTCGGATTTGAGCAGAAGGTCTGCATTGTTCGGGCCCCCGGCCGGATAAACCTTATGGGAAGGCACGTTGACCACCGCGGAGGCTGGAACAATTGCTTAGCCATAGACCGCGAGACAATCGTTGTCGCTGGAATCAGAGACGACAACAATGTCGAGGCGGTCAACGTCGAGCCGGGCAGATTCAAGCCTGTGGTGTTTAATATATCCGAGCTTATGGGGCGGTTTGCGTGGAGCGACTGGATAAATTTCATAAACAGCGATTGGGTGCGGAACATGCTTGGGACCACGGCGGGAGACTGGGGGAATTATATCAAGGCTGCCGTGCTCCGGCTGCAGCACTATTATAAGGACACAAAGATCTGTGGCATAAACCTGGCTCTATCCGGCAACGTTCCAATCGCGGCGGGCTTAAGCAGCAGCTCCACAATCGTCGTGGCGAGCCTCCAGGCGGCAATAGCCCTCAACGGCCTGGAACTTACGGCTCATCAATTTGTAGATCTGTGCGGCCAGGGTGAGTGGTTTGTCGGCTCGCGAGGCGGCGCCGGGGACCACGCCGCCATACGTCTTGGCCAGAGAGGAAAGATTGCTCATATCGGATATCTGCCGTTCAAAGTGGAGAAGATGATAGACGCACCGAAGGATTATCGGGTGGTTATCGCAAATAGTCATATCAAGTCCGCCAAGAGCAGCTCAGCCAAGGATACGTTCAATGCAAGGATTGCCGGCTACAATCTGGGCCTTGCACTGTTCAAGCAGCGATGCCCTGAAATAGCCGAGAAGGTCCGCTGCCTGCGCGATATTGATCCGCAGAACCTTGGGTGCTCCGCGGGTGATATATACCGCATGGTGCTGAAGGTTCCGCAGTCTATGAGCCGGGAAGATTTCAGGACGATGCTCTCGAGCGAGCACAAGGATTTGATAGAGGCCAACTTCGCAAGCCACCGCGACCCCGGGCGATACAACGTCAGGGGCGTGCTGCTCTTCGGCGTCGCGGAGATTCTCAGGAGCAGGACCTGTGTGGATTATCTTGAGCAGGGGCAAATCGAGCAATTCGGTAATCTGATGAAGATAAGCCACGATGGCGATAGAGTCAGCCGGCCTGATCGTACCGGCAACTACGTTCGGATTGAACAGGGTTGTGACGACGAATATCTCAACAATTTGATCGGCGATTTGGGCGGCAATGACCGCGCCAGAGTATTGAACGCTCAACTTTCCATGCAGCCTGGAAGTTATGCCTGCAGCACCGTGGAAATCGACCGGATGGTTGATATTGCCTGTTCTGTGCCCGGTGTTGCCGGAGCCCAGATCGCCGGCGCCGGTTTGGGCGGATGTATTATGGTCCTCGCGAAAAAGGACTCTGTAGAAGCCCTCAGCAATGCTCTGATCGAGCGCTACTACGAACCCGCTGGCCTGGAGCCGGGAATAATCCCCTGCATTACCGGCGAGGGCGCCTGCCTCGCAGATTTCTGAGACCGCATTAGCACCCCGCCGTAATGTGTAGCCGGATTTTGCTTTCAATTCGCTGTGGAAACGATAATCTATCTACCAATTTTGCAGAACTCGTTACCGCCTTTGAGATCAAGGAGGCCGAGACTATGAACGTCAATTTCGAGAATCGAGTCCTGGAGCTGGTCGAAGGCGATATTACTGAGATGGAGACCGACGCCATCGTAAACGCCGCCAATGCTCAATTGGTTCTGGGCGGCGGTGTCGCAGGAGCTATCAGAAGGAAAGGCGGTCCCGCGATCCAGGCCGAATGCAAGAAGATCGGAGGAACGTTTGTAGGCGGCGCAGTGATAACCGGCGGCGGCAACTTGAAGGCAAAGTACGTTATCCACGCTGTCGGACCTCGAATGGGCGAAGGGAACGAAGATGAAAAGTTGACCAATGCAACGCTCAACTCGCTCAAACTGGCGGACGACAACAAGCTCAAGAGCATTTCGTTCCCGGCAATAAGCACCGGCATCTTCGGCTTTCCAATCCAACGCTGTGCAGAAATAATGCTTGAGGCGACTATCAACTACCTCACAGGCCCGACCGGGCTGGAAAAAGTCGTCTTCTGCCTCTTCGGCCACTCCGACTACCAGGTCTTCGCCAAACAGCTCGAGCAGGAAACCTCAAAATGAAGGCAATGGTGTTGGACAAGCCCTCGCCGATTGAAGACAAGCCTCTAAGGCTCGCTGATTTACCGATACCCACCCCGGATGACCACCAAATCCTCGTCAAGGTCTCGGTCTGCGGCCTGTGCCATACCGACCTCGACGAAATTGAAGGCAGGCTAAAACCCGCCAAATTTCCGATAGTGCTCGGCCACCAAATCGTGGGAACGGTAGCAGATAAGGGAAAAGCCGTCACCAAATTTGCCGCGCAGGAGCGTGTCGGAATCACCTGGCTTTTCTCCAGTTGCGGCCAATGCAATTTCTGCCGGACCGGCAGCGAGAATCTCTGCGGCCAGGCCGAATGGACTGGAAAGGATGCCGACGGCGGCTATGCAGAATATATGGTCGTTTCGGAGGATTTTGCCCACCGCATTCCCGAAGAGTTCTCCGATTCTCAGGCGGCCCCGCTTCTTTGTGCCGGTGTAATTGGGTATCGTGCTGTGAGGTTATCCCAAATCACTGACGGCCAAATCATCGGTCTTTTCGGCTTTGGGGCGTCAGCGCATATCGTGATCCAGATACTAAGGCACAAATTCCCAAACAGCCCCGTTTTTGTCTTCACACGGAGTGAGCAGCATAGAGAATTGGCAGTGGCTCTCGGCGCTGCCTGGACGGGATCGCCTGCGGAGGCGCCCCCTGCGAGGATTCACAAGGCTATCGACTTTACCCCTGTCGGACAATCCGTTCGCAACGCTCTGCTCGTGATGGAAAAGGGCGGCAGATTGGTCATAAACGCCATCCGCAAGAGCACACCCGTACCACAGCTTGATTATGCCGAGTGTCTCTGGCTGGAGAAGGAGATCAAGAGCGTCGCCAACGTTACGCGGCGTGATGCCCGCGAGTTTCTGCCGTTGGCTGCTCAAATCCCCATCGTTCCGCAGGTCCGGGAGTTTGAGCTGGCCCAGGCCAATGAAGCCCTGCTTTTGCTCAAGCAGGCCAAAATCCGCGCCGCCGCCGTCCTCAAGCTTTGCGATTAGCTGATTTACGGCAGATACACGATAACAGCAGCCGACTCGGTTCGCAGCGCTGCAACCGGCTACCCTATCGACGGCGACGACAACAACGGGGTCGCGGGCCGCGATGCGGTTATCATCATGCAACATCGGATGCGGAGCGATTTGGACAACAACCGGATATACTTCAGAGATCCGGCCATTCTCGCTGATAGTTGGCCGGCAAAGTTATGATAGTGTTCGCTCTGAACTTAGAGCCTCTCTTCCATTTTGACTGTTCGCCGAGCAGCCTTAATAGCAAGCTGGCGATCTACATCATCCTGGCATGTCTGGTGAAACTCACACTCCTCGCAGTGAAAGAGGTTCGGACAGATACGAGAAGAGATCTCTCCACTCATTGTGTACCTGCACTGATTCTTGCCTGCAAGAGCATTGAGCTTGTCAACAAAAGGCCTGATCCTTGGGTCATTGCGGTACTTTTCTTTCTTCATCATACCTGCATGAAAAACGCATCCGGAACTACACTGGTATCCGAGAGTACACATACGTTTCTTTATTACTTCCGCCTGATACCAGATGCAGGGGGAGACTTCCTCTTCTTCAACCGGGGGCGCTTCAACAGGCACAGGCATTTCAACTGGCGCAGTAGTGACCAATTGAACATCGCGCGCCATTGTGATCGAACTGCCAAGACGCTCAAGCTCAAAAGGTTTTGCCAAGTAGTCCACAGCGCCTCTACGCATTGCCTCGACTGCGGTGTCAATCGAGGGATAAGCGGTGACGATTATGACTTTCGCTTTGGGATTTTTCACCCTGACTTCGCTCAGCACTGAAAGTCCATCGCGGCCCGGCAGCTTCAGGTCCACAATCATCACGTCGTAGTCTTGTAGATTGAATTTCTCCAACTCCTTCTCACCATCACTTGCGGCATCAACCTTATGGTCTTCGCTTGAAAACCAGTCAACCAATGATTCCCGCATGATGTCTTCATCTTCTACTACCAAAATCGATTCTTTTTTCATGGCTCAAAACCTCCAGATATTTGCCTTTGTACTCAGTTCCACAAGATCAATTCCCACAGCAACAAGCAGTCTTGTGGGAATCAGTAACCTACTCACCTTTTCTTGATGCAAGACGCGTGCCAAGAAGGGCATGATTTGGAGGGTGTTTTAAGAATTGCGCTAAGAGCAGCATGATAAAGGGGTTATGACGGACAGTAAGACTGCTGGAAGATTGGCGAAAATAGCAGAAGTGCTAATAACTGCGACATTGGGTGTCTAATATATTGACATCGATACTATACTTCTTCAGCTTGTTGTAGAGGGTCATACGGTGAATGCCAAGTATCTTGGCGGTCCCGGCAATGTTGCCGCCGGTTTCCTCGAGCACCTTGAGAATATGGTTTCTCTCCAGCGCCCCGAGGGTCCTTCCGTTGGCGGGAGCCGGGCCGGTCAGCTCCTGTGGGAGTTCGGCCAGAGTGATAGTCTTATCCTTTGACAGAATCACGCCGCGTTCGACCATGTTTTCCAGCTCTCTCGCATTGCCGCGCCAGGGGCAATTCAGCATGAATTCCACTACCTCAGGAGAGAAGCTTCTGACAGGTCTGTCGTTCTCTTTGGCATATTTCTTCAAGAAGTGCTCAGCCAGCGGTAAGATGTCCTCCCGCCTATGTCTAAGCGGAGGCAGCTCGACAGCGACTACATTCAATCGGTAATACAGGTCTTCTCTGAATTTCCCCTGTTCGATTATAGTCCTGATGTTCTTATTTGTAGCGGCAATGATACGCACATCCACTTGGGTCTCTTCATTGCTGCCGACCCTGGTAATCTTTTTTTCTTCGAGCGCTCTGAGCAGGTGGACCTGTGTATTTGCGTCTATCTCACCTATTTCATCAAGGAATAGCGTGCCTTTGTCTGCGGCCTCGAACTTGCCGTTTCTTCTCTCGGCAGCACCCGTAAAGGAGCCTTTCTCATAGCCGAAAAGCTCACTTTCCAGCAGAGTTTCCGGAAGGGCTGCGCAGCTTGTGACGATGAATGGCTTGTTGTGACGCTGACTTTGGTGATGAATAGCCCGGGCGACGACTTCCTTGCCCGTACCGCTTTCTCCTGTGATCAATACCGTAGCACTGGTCGGGGCCACCGTCTTGATAAGTTGAAATATCTTTATCATTTTGGGGCTTTTGGCAATGATGCCCTCAAAACTGTATCTGTCCTCAATCTTCCGGCGTAGTGTGATGTTTTCCTCAACCAGATTGTGATGTTCCACCAGATTTCTTATCAGAAGCTCGACCTTTTCCGGGCAAAACGGTTTTTCGATGTAGTCGTAGGCGCCTTCTCTCATGGCGGAGATTGCTGTTTGAATCGTGCCGTGAGCCGTAATAATAACCGTTGATATCGTTGGGACTACCGTTCTTGCCTTCTTCATCAATTCAATACCGTTCATGCCCGGCATAATGAGGTCGGCAATCATAATCTTGACCTTTTTCTGTTTGATTATCCGCAGCGCCTCGGCTGCACATTTGGCAGTCAGCACCTTATAACCGACAGAACTCAACCAGTCGCAGAGAGCTTCTCTTACTATGTCTTCATCGTCCACTACGAGCAACTTAGTCTTTTTCTTCATCTATGGTCCCCAGATATATCGAAAATGTTGTACCAGCGCCGCGGTCACTCTTTATTTCTATTTTGCCTCGATGTCGCTCGATGATCCCGTGAACAACGGACAGTCCAAGCCCTACACCCTTGCCCTTCTCCTTGGTGGTGAAGAACGGAGTGAACAGCTTGTCCAGACTCTCCTTGGAAATGCCTACCCCCGTATCGCTGATATCAATTCTGATGGCTTTTTTAGGTGACTTACCAATCTTAATACCTTCGGCAGCCGATGTGGCGATCGTTAAGAGACCCCCACTGGGCATTGCCTGAGCCGCGTTCAGGATGACATTCATCAATGCCTGCTGGATTTGGTCGAAGTCCCCCAGAACACTGGGAAGCTTCCTCCCTAATTCCTTCTCAAGCCTTATATCCTCAAGACTGATTTGATGGCCGACTATTGCCAGAGCCGCCTCTACCGCCTTATTCATATCGACCGGCCTCAGAGTCACTTCTGTTTGGCGTGAGAAGTCAAGAAGGTTCTTGATTATGCGAGAACACCTTTCGGTTTCCTTTGCAATCTTCTCAAGTTGTGCTTCTGTTTCTTCCGTCTGGAGTTTGTTCTGTCTGTATTTCTTGAGAAGAAGCTTTATATAGACAAGGATGCCGGCTAACGGATTATTCACCTCATGAGCCACCCCCGCGGCTAACTGACCTAACGAGGCCAACTTTTCTGACCTGAGCAATTCCGCTTCCGTTCGCTTGCGCTCGGTGATGTCTTCTCCAGAACTAAGAGTACCAATGATATGGTCGGCTTTGTCTCTGACTATAGTGTTGTGCCATGCAATAATCCGCTCCTCTCCACTTCTGACCAGGATTGGATTCTCGTAGTATTCAGCCACCTTGATTTCTCCGGCCATCAATTTCTGGAAGACTTTCCTCACCTCTTCCCTCATTCTTTCCGGGACACAGAAATCGAACCAGTTTTTCCCAATAATTTCCTCTTCTTTGTAGCTCAAGACCTCGGAGCCCATCTTGTTGATCAGCGTTACTTGCCCCTCAAGATTGAGAGCTACAATTATTACTCTCGCTACACTGAGGTACTGTTGTGCCTTGTCTCTTTCCTCCCGCAGCTCCTCCCATAACCGCTTGCGCTCGGTTAAATCTCTGAAGATCTCCAATGCACCAATTATCTCATTACTGCTGGACCGCAATGCTGAAGTTGTAACGTTTACAGGAATTTCCCTTCCTGCTCTATTCCTAATAGTCGCCTCATAGTTGAACATTGACTCTCCAGTTTCTAATGTCTTTTTTAGACGACATTTACCTTTGCAGAGATTACTCCTGAGGACAGTGTAACACTTCTTATTCAATACTTCCTCTTTCTTGAAACCTGTAATCTTTTCGGCGGCACGATTAAAGGTGGTGATCCTGGCATCTTTGTCTATAGTAAAGAGCCCTCCTTCCATACTCGCCAGGATATTATCCAAGAATTCCTTTGCGGCTTCATCTTCGATTTTCACGCCAACTTCTCCTCAGCAACATTTCTAAACGTTCCGATACATTATATTAGCAAAATCCGCTCAAAACTCCCACAGATTTCGTTCCCTTCCGTGGGCGTATTGCCAAGTCTCAGCGGTGCTTGTCCTAAGTCATAACCCGATAACGCCCAATTTCGACCTCTTTCATAGTGTGCGATCCTACAGTATTTGTTCCAAAATGCAACGTTTAGTTTGCTTTTGCTTGACTTGCGGCCCTGTAAATGTATAATTTGCCTGCCTTTAGACAGTTCATATCATAAGCGCTGAATGAAGGAGACAAGATGGGATGGCAATGCACTGTTGCACCAGTGAGGGTGAAGGCGAGACAGCGCATTGGCGCGGCCTGGACCGACAAAACTGTTAATTTTGGCAAAAAACTGTTCGCAGATTATTGAATTTACCTGACGAATCTGGTATTCTTGATGTAGAAGCTTGGGCCTGGAGCTGCGGGATAACCGAGCTATTCTCAACCGGATGTCGGCTTGGGAGAAACAGGTGGAGCTTTTTGGGAAGGCGTCGTAATGGAGACGAAGTTCAACGTCTTTGAAGTCCTCCAAATAGCTGAGAAGATCGAACATAATGGGGCCAAGTTCTACCTCAAGACGGCGGAACTGTTCGATGATCCGGAGCGCCGCGATATATTTTACAAGCTCGCCGGCTGGAAGGCCAAACACGAAAAAATCCTGGCGGAAAGAAAAAAACGCTTTTCCGAGAAAACCGGGCAGTTTGGGACTTTCGACCCTGATAACTACGTGCTGTCCAATCCAGACGTGATGGCAGGCCTTGCCGCGTTCACCAGCAAGCCGGATTCCGGAAGGAGAATGACGGGGCGCGAAGGCAAAAACGAAATCTTAAAGGACGCCATCAGAAGGTCAAAGCAGGCCATAGTTTTTTACCAGGGTTTGAAGGGTTTTGCCAGGGACCTGGCAGGTAAAGATACAATCGAGCAGATTATCAAAGAAGAGAACCGGCATATTCGCACCCTAATCGAAGCGCTGGAGCAGGAGTGATAGACGTTCTCGCAAAAAGATAGTTCTATTCTGGGCGTTTCACGAGAAATGAGCGCCTTTCAGTAAGCTGACTGTACCTGCAGGTACATTGAGGGGTTGGCTTTATGGAATCGGAAGAGAAAGGATTTTCAGGCAGGGAGAAAAGCAGGTCGTCTTCAAAGATTCTTGAGAAGTTGGCCGAACAGTTACATTCGTCCAATGCATCAATCAGACGACAGGCTGCCTTCAGCTTGTCCTGGATGCAGGAGGATGGGTTGGAAATCCTAAAGGGGACTTTGTTCGGCGGTGTTCCCTCAAGGACGAAAAACGCAGCCGCCTATGGACTCAGGAAGATGCGCGGCAGAATGAAAAAAATGGCCATTGAGGTCTTCACGCAGGGCCTGCAGCACCGTGACGCCTCTACCAGAGGGGTGTGCACAAACGCTCTGGTGCTGATGGGAGAAAGAACAGCCGGGCCTCCATCGAGTGGCGCAGGGGCAAAGCCGAGAATCGAGGAGATTCCAAGAAAAGGCAAACGGCGCAGAAGAATAACTCTTGAGCCCGCGGGCGGGCGAAGACCTGTGGGGGCCAGAGGCTCGGCCACACTAAAAAAACGCCGCGGCTCGCGGTAGAGCAGGCAACGCGGCCGATCAGCGACACCGGATGAGCTGATTGCTGTCAATCCGGACGCGGGGGAGATTTGTTTGCAGGTCCTGGATGAAACGCAGACCGTCTTTCCAGTACCCCGCAGTGGGTTTCAAGTCGGCGCCGAAGCCGGCGAAATAGCGGTTTATGCTGCCGACCAGAAGCTCCCTGAGATACTTGCTCACCATTGACGCCAGCGACACCGGCAGGAATCGTTCATCGGCGCCGACTACAAAATGCAAACGCATCCGTTTACCGCCGGCCCGCAGCTCGTAGCTGCTGACCGCCGGGCTCTCACGGAGAATCGTCAGCTCCGTGTCCTCGAACATCCTCTGCAGCACTTTGCGATAGCGGACCCGTCCGCCTTGCCTATCGACCATTATTTGCAGCTCATCACCGCCGAAATTGTCAAAAGCCTCCTGTATAAGCCTCGCCGTGGCGGTGAATAGCACAGTGGCCTTGTTCTTTACGTTGTTCACCATTTTGTTGTAGAACGCAACGTCCAGACAACAGCTTTTCAACTGCACCAGCTCCATACCATTCGCCGATAGATCGTCGGCCAGCACTGCTGAAGCAATCTTCCCGTCGGCAATATCCGCCACCAGGCGGTAATCACCGGCGTCTTTGTACCAGGGATAGTCCCTTAATCGCTCGATGCAAGTGGGGCACAATCGCATTAGAAGCTCGGCCAGCGTGGCCGGCTCCTCACCGAGACACCTTAGAGACGCCAAGACCGTTCGCTCCAGATATTTAATGCCGACCGATTTGCTGTAGGCCTTTTTGCTGTCGGCAACAAGCATCCGGCCTGCAAGGTGTTTGCGCCTGTCGCCGATGCTCTTTCTCAAAACCTGCCACAGATCAGATGTTAGAAGTCGATGTGGGAGCGAGAAAGTGCTCGAAGATACGACCAATGGCCCCAGGATCGGGCCGAAACCAGCTTCATCAATTCCTACTAAAACCGCCATCCCTGCGATCCTTACAATCCATTTGGCAACAGGCTCCGATGCGATCCAAAACTCACCGTCATTTATGTTATCCGAGAGATATTATATCCACTACCGTTCCCGAATCAACCGTCTTGTGGGTATGTGCGGTTAATTCTTCTTCAACACCGGCCAAGGCAGTGGTTGGTCTATCTGTGCAAGAATGCAGCCACGATCGGCATAAAGGAGACTGGCCGTTATGGCGTGCCGGGGCTGGGGGCTGCTGCGCGCCAGCTCTCGGCGTCGTTCCAGGTGGCTGGATGGGCGGTCGGGTCGATTATCTCCAGTGATTGGCCGCCGCCGTCGGTGCTCGGATACCACCTGTCACTGTAGCTAAACCTCATTATCGCCGCTTCCAGCGGCCAGGCAAGCTGGAGGACAATGTCCTCACCGCTGTCGCTCAAGTCGTTAATGTACACACCTGCAACGTTGGCACTGTAGCCATAGGCCGACCGAAAAGCAGCCAGATTGCGGATGACCACCACATGGTGGCCGGGATCAAGCTGCATATCGCCGAAGACAAACTCAATACCGTCGGTAAACCGGACTCCGTCAAGCTTGAGCGGTACCTCGCTGATGTTCTGCAGCTCAATGTAGTCAAAGTTGCTGCCAAACTGCGCGTGGTACATCATCTCAGTGATACGCAGACCGGCCAGAACATCCAGGTCGTCAATAAAAGGAAAGTCCTCGTCCAACGCCGTGGTAGTAACGTCCAGTTCAGCCGAGATGA
>JAGMDR010000250.1 GCA_023128595.1 Planctomycetota bacterium
GTCGACCATCGTTGGCAGGACGAAGGTTACCTTTATTCCGAGCCAATCCAACGCCTTAGTAAGTCCGTAGCAGGCTGTGCCCAATCCGCCGCTGATAAACGGAGGAAATTCCCAGCCTAACATGAACACTCTCATGAAGTCCTCCGTTCGTCCATTGCTGTAACCATCCGTTTCATAGAGGCTTAAAGTCGGGTCCTGTTAAACCGCCAAGACAGGCAGTTCGTCCCATAATCGTCAATCGCCCGTTCAGGCAGCCAAGCCACACACTGCCGTTAAGCCCCTTATCGGCAAGAAATTACCTAAGCTTGACTGCGAGCAGGCAAAAAAAATACGCAATTTCCACAGTTTCTCTTATATATTTCGGGATTTTTGCCCTGATAAGTTAAACAAATTTTCAGAAAAATACAGATTTTGATACTAATAGTTGTGATTTTATAGGCCGACCGCTGGACACCAAGACGCCACAGTTCAGGCACGATCGCTTGCCTTTATTGCCCAAATTCTCAACAGTCGTTGCCCCCTGTCCGACCGGACCCGGTTGAAAAGGGGCTAACTGGTATCTCTTGCGGAAAGCCGAAACCGGCAATGTCACCCCTGCAAAACCTGTCCTGAGCGAAGCCGAAGGAGCAGGGGTCTACGGCGAAAAGGCTGGATTCCTGCTTTCGCAGGAATGACAAATGCCGTTTCCGCAACAGAAACTAACTTAGGATTGCGCAGACCACACATGTCGCTGCTCCGCAATCATAAGACCTCGCCGATCTCAAGAATGCGGAACTGTCTGATCTAAAAATGTTGTTCCGAACGTAAGATACGCAATCAAAAGACGTTAGCGTATGACTTGTCTTATAAATCCTGTGCCCTAACTGTACTGCGACGGTTCGCCTTGGCTCGGGCAATGGCGCCATCAAGCATACTGTAGACCGCTTCGCTGGTCGCCTCAAGGACTTCGGAAGAAGTTAGCATCTTCTTACTCTTGATGTAAGCCCTCACCTTACTCGCCACAATCAACGACTCTCTTTTCGTTGCCATTCCAAATAATCCTCCCTGTTAAAGAGTTAGATCTTATCAGTCCGGTTTCAAACCGTTGAACCCGGCACATTCGTAAGACAACCTTATTACGGATAACCGGGACAATTTGCAACAAAAAAAACTCAAATGCTAAATTTTTCTTGTCATAGGGCCGATAGGCAAAGGTGGATTTATGAAAACCCAGCCCGCCAATAGCGGGTTACACTCTTGCTCAAACCGATAACTTTTGACAATTTAAATAATCCGGGCGCACTATTTTGACGAATATATCTGAACGAGTGATTTCTAAAGCAAATACCGGCGCAACGGCAGAACTTCAGTTTGTTGCGGAGAGAAAGAATGACGAAGCGTTCTAAAAAAGATCAAGAATCGCAGGCCAAAGTAAAAGACTTCGTAATCGTTACCTTTGTCGACGGTTTGGAGCAGGCCAGAGAGTACGAAACCCTACTGAGAGTCAACGACATCCCTGCCGTCGTTAAGGAGCAGCTCGACCCGTCGATGAGCAGCAAAGGCATCGCCATAATGGTCCCGGAGGATTTTCTCGATGAAGCACACGTAGTAATCGAGTCACAGGATGCCTACGACGACTTCTATGACTTTGCGTTGGAAGACGAAGACGAGGGTGATGTCGACCACAACCTGTTCGAGGACGATTTTTAGGCGCCACCAGACTCTCGACTTTCGGGAGTGTGATCTTGCCGGCCTGCCGCTTGAATATGCGCTGTCCAAAAACCGGCAAAGCAAGAACTCGCCGCCATAATGTAGGTAATACAAATGGAACAAGAGCACTTCACAGAGCGTCGCAGTTTCAAAGACCGCAGGCAAAGTGTCGTCGACAGGCGATTAGGCCTGGACCGCCGTCGAGGTCCCGGCAGACGCAGAACCGATGACCGAAAAGCTGCTGAAGAAGGCCAAATGTCCGACGAACAATTTGAGTTTCTAATGGCCATTGATGAATATAAGCAAAAGAATGCGAGGCCCTTCCCAACCTGGACCGAGGTCCTTGAGGTAATAAAGGCATTGGGCTACCGCAAAGTGGCGGAGCCACAGTCGCTCCAGCAGTTCAAAAAGGACCACAAACCAAAAAGAGTGAGTCCGCGAGCCAAAAAAGAGCAAGCAGCAGTGACAAAGTAAGCCATCCCCCAATAATTGTCGCAAGCCAGCCCTGCAGCTATTCTTCCCAGCGCCAGTTCTCAGCTAAGTCTCCGAAATCAGTTAAGTCTACCAGGCCACTGCGATTGATATCTTCAGCAAGCGGCATATCTTGCGCTACCCACATATCGACAAACATGCGCAGGTCTTTCACATTGACAACGCCGTCATTGTTGAGATCGGCAATGTTGCCGAGGCCCGATAGAGACATACTGGCCTGGGCTGTGCCGCCGTATGCACCCATGTTTATGCGTTTGCCGTGCGGCCATAGCTCTGCCGTCCAATCTGAATTGGGATCACCTGCATCGACGCATGGGCTCGCAATGGCGTCCTTGACCCACCTCTGACTATTTAGGTCCCATCTGCCCGCTTGGGATTTCAGGTGATAGTCGTCGCTGCCCGGGTCAACGAATTGAGGATCGGCATCGATATTGCCTGCGCCCCATGTAACGGTCGAGTTCGTGGACACAGACATGCTGCCCTGACCACCTTCAATGTCGCAGTGCGTAACTGTTACGTGAGAACCACGATCTTGCTGATACGGGCTGTCCGTAAGCAACATCGACGTCGGACAGTCCCATATAATGCAGTTGATAACCGTGGCCCTGCCGCTACCAGGTACGAGGCAATACGGAGGGCCCCACCTGCCTGTGTGGTCAAAAAACCTGATGCCCCGCCCGCAGTTGACAATGGTGTTGTTCACAAGCAGCGCATCGCACTGGTTTTGCACCGCAATGCCGGCGCTGCTGCAGTTGAAGATTAAGTTGTTTATCATCACGGGGGAGCACTTGTCGCGCAGAACCACGCCGTGATCGTCGCATCCTCCGATCACGTTTCCGATGATTACCGCCGAGCATCTCGTTGGGTTTATCATATCATCGTGGGCCGGGTTCAAGAATAGATTATTTCGTATAAGAGGTGGCGGAGTGCTCTCTCCGTACAAGTCGACATCGTCGTTGTCGCCGTGGTGCCCCGTGAAGAAGCAGTTCTCGACCAGTACGTACGAGAATCGGGTGTGCACGCCCTGTCCAATGCCGAGGAACCGACAGTTCCGGATATTCGCTGACGCCTCTCCGGGCAGATCCGGGTCGTCCGATATAATGGCTATGGCATCGCCTTCCGGATTCGAGCCGTCGTCGGGAAGGTTCTGAAAAACGGACCCTTCGATATCGATGTGACTTGCCACAGCAACCACCGCTTGGAAGTACACCCTCGACGGCGGAGCAGTCGCGTCGTTGCAGTCGTTGTCGTAATAGTCCTTATGGTCGCCTTCACAATCGGCATACTCAATAATACAATGCGAAAGACGGCTGTCTGCCGCCTCAGTGAACATAATCTGCTTCCACGTTGTGCCGTCACCGTAGTGCGTGAAGCGAATCGGCTCACTTTCAGTCCCATCAGCGAGGAGTTGTCCATAGACATTAAGCGCTACCGCATTTTTCATCAGAATCACCGTCCCCGGCTCAATATTCAAAACAATACCGGTCGGAACGACAATAGTATCTTCAAGAATGTAGGCCCCGGACCACGCAGCGTCCTCAGTCAACTCGCCAGCGATGAGGTTCGCAGGCGGAACATACACGATCTCTATGGATCCCGAATCCACAACATTTGCGTCCGCATCGAGGGCCTTTACGGTTATGGTGTTCAGCCCAGGTGCAAGCGAAACCTGGCCCTCCCATGTACCATCAGCAGGATTGAAATCAGCACTGGAACCATTGACCATCACCGATATCGCATCGGGAGCATCGGTCTTGCCGCTGAGTGTCAGCATCTGCGTCCCCACAATCCAGGTCTCGCCGTTTCGAACCGTATCCGCCGACGTTCGCAGGGCCGGTATAAGTGAAAAATCGCTGCTGCCCTCTGAGATATTGTGTCCCTCGATGGCCAGAAGATTATTTCCGTCGTTCAACAGCTCTCCCGCCGTTCCGAGAACTATCGTTTCCGGCGTCCCGGCCTCGTGAGAAGAAGCAGTCGTCTCGTAATTAACGGGACCGTCGGCTATGTGCTTCCGTTCCACCTCCTGCCCGTTGAGATACGCAACAAACCCATCGTCGTAATCGATCACAAGCTGGACAATCTCATCGCCCGATAAGGACAATGCCGAGAACTCCTTTCGGATGTAAACCGCAACGTAGTTACCTCGCATGTCGTCGAGAATCGTTTCATCGTCGTCATCGCCGTAGCCAAATCCACTATCTCCTACTTCCCAGTGCGAGTCGTTGAAGTCGGTTTCTTTCCACGCACCGGGCGGATCACTCGGCGGCTCGTTGCCCCGCAAGAATTTCCAGCTATCGCCTGGTACGATGAATTCGACCCCTCCTGAGCCAAGCTGTATCGTCATCGAGTTCGCCGTAGGCCCGCCGAAGGCGGAAATCAGCACAAGCCCCAGCATAGAAATCAGTAGAAACTTGAAATAGCCCAGCTTCATAAAGAACTCCTGCAAGGCACAAACATCCCTGAATTACCGCAATGCAAACTGCCTTGAACGGCCTCCATAGGCTCTATGCTATCAAATTCGTGGTTTCTTTGCAATATCTTGTCTGAGAAATCCGATTGTGTGTTGGACAGCATTATGATGATTCCAAATTTCGCTGTTTTGCGGATCATTTTCATAACTGGTTTTCTGCAAAGAAGTTCGCGTTCATTTTGGGTCTTCGGAGATTGGGTTTGATTGGGTTTGTATTGGGTTTGTATTGGGTTTGTATTGGGTTTGTTTTCCCGGCGTGCACAAAGTGGCAGGTTTTCATAATCCTTTGTCAATACTTTATTTACGTTCATTTGGTCATCCGGCAAATTGGGTTTGTTTGGGTTTGTATTGGGTTTGTTTTCCGGGAGCCTCCGGAGGGGCCTATTCTCATAAGGCTTTGTGGTAAAGAAGG
>JAGMDR010000251.1 GCA_023128595.1 Planctomycetota bacterium
CAATGACAAAAAACGGGCTTCGCTCGTCGCAATGACGAAAAACGGCCACAAAATTCAACATATCACCCCGTGAACGGTTACAGAAATTGAAAAAACCTGCCACAGTAGGATAGCGGCGAAGTGGCACAACGGGCGCCAGACGATATTGACCGCGAATTGGCACAAATGGCAGGAAACCACAAGTACCTAATTGCGCGGGAATGACACGTTTCGGGGCGGCAATGGGGTCTAAACGCTTAGCTTGACGGCTGTGCCGTAAGCCAGGAGTTCGGCCGCGCTGCCTACAACACTCGTGGTCATATAGCGAACGTTGATTATCGCATCGGCCCCCATCTCTGCCGCCTGGGCGATCATCCTATTGGTGGCTGCTGTGCGAGCGTTGCCCAACATCTGCGTGTATTCGGTCAATTCGCCGCCGAGGATGAGTCTGATCAGGGCGGACAGGTCTTTGCCGAGCCAGATGGCATATACCGTATGGCCCTGGACGAGACCGAGTATCTCGCGTGTCTGGCGGCCGGGCACCGCATCGGAATTGAGTAGCAGGACCGCCCCTTCCGGCTCAGCAACAGCCGGCCCGTCTACCGACGGCTTGGCGCCCCTTTGCTCCAAAGCCACCGTCACTAACACCATGAGGATGCCGCCTAAAAGGCAGAAGACCGCTATCTGGAGCCACAAGGGGACGGCCGGGTCGTCGACGGCCATTACATGCCAGGGTATCCCGGCAAATACTACGGTGAACAGGCCGAGGACAAAGGCCAGCGAGCCAATATGTCGAAGTGTTTTCATAGCTTCTCCTTTGACCGAATTCTTCAAAGCCACAGCCCCGATGAATCGGGATGCAAGCAAGGACACAGAGAGTACGGAGATTATTAAACCACGAATTGTCACGAATTGTAACAGATATATTTACAAGCAAGACAGAAATATACGAAGAAACGAAAACCTTAGACACAGATTAACGCTGTCTATTTCTTTTATGGAAGCATACAGGGCAAAATCGTTGGATGGTATCATACTCTATCTACGGTCGGAATTCTACGGGGTGCTTTTTGGCATTTTCCGGCGCGGCAGCCACATTGGTGTGTGCGAGCTATTAGCTGTGGTCGGCATTGCCGGCTTTGGCCTTGCTTAGGACGGCAAAGCCCAAGACGCCCAGGAGGACGACTGCTGTGATGTGCTTTATTATGGCCGGGAGCATCCAGGCGGGCTGAGTGGCTACGTTGAATTCGAGGCCGGCGGCGATGTAATCGAGGAGGATTCCCCCGGCGAGGGCGCAGGCGGCGACGGTAGCAAGGTATGTGATTGCCGTGCGTCTGCCCAAGACTTTCCATATTGTGACAAATGAGGCGGCGTTTGTGGCGGGCCCGGTCATAAGAAAGACGAGTGCGGCGCCGGGCGTCAGGCCTTTGAGTATCAGCACCGCCGCAACGGGCACCGAGGCGGTGGCGCAGACGTAAACCGGTATCCCCAGGAACATCATAATGACCATTGCGAGGATCGGATGGCCCAGTTTGTCGGCGAAGTAATCGTTGGGCACGACCGCAGAGATGACGGCAGCTATCGCGATGCCGACGAGCATTGCCTTGCCGATGTCGTGCGGCAGGGTTAT
Organism: Planctomycetota bacterium; assembly: GCA_023128595.1. Classification (GTDB taxonomy): domain Bacteria; phylum Planctomycetota; class Phycisphaerae; order Sedimentisphaerales; family Anaerobacaceae; genus DAOVRL01. Next base: position 1,610 of record JAGMDR010000251.1, read on the forward strand.
GAAGCCGTATCTGAAGGCTCTTTGAATTCTGCGGGGCGGGCCGGCGGCGCTGCAGCACTCATCGGTGCATTTGGCGGATACCTCCTGCTGATCTTGCGCTTTCGGCTCAAAGGCATCGACGAGGCCGCCGCCTACGATACCCGTGACAAATGCCGCCAGAGGTCTGAAGACGGCAAAGACCGGGCCGAGAAGACTCAACGTAACAAAGATACTGTCCATGCCGGTCTGAGGCGTGGACAGCAGGAATGATATTGTGGCTCCTTTGCTCGCTCCGTGCTTGCGGAGTGACATCGAGACGGGAATGACGCCGCACGAGCACAACGGCAGCGGAACCCCGAAAAGCGAGGCCTTTATCAGGGGCCATACCCCCCTGCCGCCCAGATGCCTCTCGACAAGACTCTGGGAGATGAGGACGGAAAGCAGGCCTGCTACGAAGAAGCCGAACAGCAGATAAGGTGACATATCGGCTACCGTAGCCCAAAACTCAACTAACATCGATTTGGCAAAATCAATCATTGTCCACCACGGTTTTCAAGTCGGCTGCTGATTTTCTATCTGCTCTTTTTAGTTCACAATTATATCTTTATGCTGTTTAACACCCCTCGAAGTGTTTGGGCCGAAGCTTTCAGGGCGGTTTGTTCATCCTTGGAAAGCTGAGCTGTTATAATCCGCTCAACGCCGGTTTTTCCAAGAACGCACGGAATACTAAGACAGATATTATCAATATCATATTCGCCCTGCAGCAGCAATGAGACCGTTAATATGCTGTGTTCATTTCGCAAAATTGCCCCGGAGATACGCGTCAAAGACAGGCCTATAGCGTAATACGTGGAGCCCTTATAGTCGATAATATGATAGGCCGAATCCCGAACGCGATGGGTGATATCTTCATGCTCTTTTTTAGCATCGCAACCCTTACAGACAACACAATAGTCCTTCATAGGAACACCGGCAATGTGTGTCATACTCCATGCGGCAACCTCGCTGTCCCCGTGTTCGCCCAGAATGTAAGCGTGAACGTTTCGCGTATCAACACCACAATGGCGGCTCAGCATAGACCGAAAACGAGCACTGTCAAGAACAGTTCCTGAGCCAATGACACGCTCGCGAGGCCAACCGAGCCGTTTCAAAGCCACCTGGGTCAATACGTCCACCGGATTTGCCACCATAAGTAGAACGGCATCAGAATCACATTTTTTAATTGCATCGCAAATCGATTTAACTATGTCGGCGTTGCGCTGGATAAGCTCAAGACGGGACTGACCTGGGATTTGTTTGGCGCCGGCGGTAACAACAATCAGGTTTGCATCAGCACAGTCGGAATAATCACCTGAGCGGATTGTTACGGGCTGAACGAAAGCTAAGCCATGCTCGAGATCCATAACTTCGCCTTTAAGACGCTTTTGGTCAAGGTCAATCAGAACAATCTCTCCTGCAAGGCCGGTATGCATCAACGCATAAACATAGGTAGTACCAACCGATCCGGCACCTATCACAACTACTTTTCTTTCCTGTTTCTGCACGTTTGGCCTCCCGGCATTTTGTCTTCTCGTTAGAACCTCTGAAGTTTGTCCCGAGCCCCGGGGACTCGCAAACGAAGATTTACTTTTACTGGTTCAGGTCAACGGCTAATCTTCCACTTTGCTAACTTTGCTCACATTGCCGCGTAAGTCAATTGTAATATCTTCAAAGGTCATCTTCGCCCCACTGCGTGCGATCCCCTGGCGAGCGACATGAGTCAAACCCGAACAGCAGGGTACCTCCATGTGAACCACTGTCAGGCTGTTGAGCTTGTTGGCTTTTTGGATTGCGGCGACTTTTTCGATGTAGAACTCGACGTTGTCGAGTTTGGGACAGCCGACGGCGATGCTGTGGTCTTTTAGGAGCCTGTTGTGAAAATCAC
>JAGMDR010000252.1 GCA_023128595.1 Planctomycetota bacterium
AGAGCAGCTTCAACTGGATGGGCCAGTGGCTAAGCTGCGAGGGGACTTCGGCGGTCGGCTGGTCTTGAGGGTCGGTTTTATTTCTGAGCTGCTGAGCGGCCAAGCCGGGACAGACAAAATCAGTCTTGGCGGCCTTTTTCTGCACCTCAAGGTGCGCTTCAGTGGCTTGTTCATCGAATTCGGCGGCCTCTCGCTGCTCAATTGTTATGGCGTCTTCGGGACATTCGCCGATGCAGGCGCCCAGGCCGTCGCAGTAAACTTCGCTAATCAGCTTCGCCTTGCCGTCAATTATCTCAATGGCGCCTTCGGCGCAGGCATTTACGCACAGGCCGCAGCCGTTGCATTTTTCTTCGTCTATTTTCACGATGTTTCGCAAAACCATATTGCAGCTTCCTGAATTAGGCTATTCGCCCCGTGGGTGTCTGTGGAGTTCTTGCGTCCTGCTTGGCGGAGCTATCTTCCGAAGTCCGGCTTAATAAGCTCACTGCGCTTGTACTTGTCATACAGTCTTTGCAGCACGTTGTCTATCGCGAGCGGTCGCTTAGCCATCAAGTACCCCTGATTTGAACTGGTCAAAGCCCACTTTCTCAATCATTGACCCTAATCTCTGATGGGGCTTGGCGTTTGATTTGTAGAACTCAACAATCTTAGCGATCAGCTCAAGCGCCTGTTCTTTTGAGAGGTCTCTGGCAAGCTCCCGGGACAATCTGGGCTTGGCGCCGCCATTTCCGCCGACCAGCAATCTCCAGCCCTTGGGCAAACCGACAAGTCCGATATCCTTAATGCACGTTTCGGCACACTGGTTTGGGCAGCCGCTTACCCCCATCTTAAACTTGCCGGGCAGCTCCAGACCGTGATATCGATCGTCGAGCTCCAGACCGAGCGTAAGACTATCCTGCAGGCCGCGTTTACAAAATGCCGTGCCCGGACAGGCCTTGACGCTCCTGACACACAGCCCCACCGCGAAGCCAGGAGACATCTCAAGCTCGGACCAGACATCATCAACATCTTCTTCTTTCAAACCAACTATTGCGATTCTCGCGGCGCTGGTTATTTTGAGCGCTGCCGCCCCGTACTTTTCAGCTACATCGGCAAGTTTTCGCAGTGTCTGCGGTTTGACAACTCCACACGGAATATGCGGCGCCACCGCATAGCTCTGTTTGTCCCTCTGGATAATAACTCCCTTTTCACCGTCTTTCAACATAGTCAATTCCCTTTCATAAAGACATATTGATGCAACATCAACCTTCCGGCTTACTTAAGGACAGAAGCTCTTTCCACCTGCTGATGTGGCCGTTCTCATCGGCCTGGTCCTTTTCAATGACTTTGCGCGTATCTTCATCCCAGTCAACTTCTTTGAGAAGCTCGGCGTAGTGACGGACGGCCTTTGTCTCTACCCAGATAGCCGTTTTGAGGATTGCCTTTCTGCCCAGCAACCGCGACGAATAGCCAAATGCAAAGCCAACGATCCAGTACGCCCATCTGATTATGCCGGGCTTAAAGCCGTATTCATAGAGCTTGACTTGAAAATCCTGGTAGTGCGTCATCTCGTTGCACATCGCGGCGATCAACTGACGATTCAATTCGCAATCCCGGCCGGTAATCTGAAACCTGTAGATAGTTGTCGCCATAAGCTCCAGTGTATGCAAAGCATGCAGGGCCTTTTTGATATTGCGCAACCTTGATACATCCATTTCCTCTGCTTTCATGCTGATATCTTCATTACGCACCTGCGGGCGTATTATTGATACATCATAATCCACTTCGCTTTTGGTGTTCCGGCCACACATTTTCTCAACTCCATGATGTTTCGAACGGAATCTACTATACCCGGAAGGGTTACTCAGTTTTCCTTGAGGATTACCTGGTCATACTCGATTTCGAATCGGAGCTTATGTTTGGCCTCTTCCCGGGCCAACGCCAGGAACGTCTCGCGGATGCTTTCGTCGTGACAAAGAGCGGCCATCTCGCTGTAGAGCCTGAACGCGGCTTTTTCCCTCTTCATAGCCAATATGAGGGCATCCTGGTAGTCCATATTCGCCCGAGGCTCAACATCCACAGCGTAATCGGCAATCTTGAGGTCGGCGACTTCCCAGGCTTCAACAGCCTGGCCTTGCTTGATGCCTTCAAGGGTGGCCTTGTGCTCCAGCTCCTCTTGCGCAAAGTCTTCAAACGCTTTGCGCATCGTCTCGCTCTCCATCTGAGCGGCCAATTCCGTGTAGAACCGGCTCGCCGCCACCTCTGCAGTAATAGCAAAATCCAGAATCTCGTCGATAGACGCTTTGCTCATTGTTCAGTCACTCCAACAGGGTTAGTCTTCAATTGCCTCGAACTCGTCTTTGGGGGCGCCGCACTCTGGGCAGACCCAATCGTCGGGCAAATCCTCGAAGGCGGTCCCCGGCTCGACGCTGCTGTCGGGGTCACCGGCATCGGGGTCGTAAACGTATCCGCACAAAAGACATTTGTACTTTTTCATAGTTCGGCCTCCTTTTCCAATCGTGACTGTGATTTTTCCTTGACGTATGTTGCAGCGGTTTTCGGGGTCCTGCCGTGCTTGATATCACGGTAATAAGAATAGGTCATCGGCTCGGTATAATCGTCGAGCGTGCCGCAAGCCAGTATTCTGGCGATAAACAACGTATGGCTGCCAAGCTCGATAGCCCTGTCAACCTCAGTTTCAAGAAAAGCGACCGTATTGTCAAGGATTATCGGTATGCCTGTTTGGCCGATCTTGTATTTGACCTTGGCAAATTTGTCAACGTCTCTGCCCGACCTAAATCCCCACCAGCCGATGAAGGATTTCGCAGCGGCTTGCGAGAGAATCGAGACGGTAAAGAATCCGCTCTCGGAAATGCACTCGTGGGTCAGGCAATCGGTGTTGACGCTGACCGCGACCGTGGGCGGTTCGGGAGTCAACTGAAAGACGGTGCTGACAATACAGCCATTGAATTTGGCGTCCTTCTTCGAGCTGACTATGCACACGCCGTAGCACAGCTTGAACAGCGCTTTGATGTCCAACATTATCGTTTCCCCTGAGAAGTTTTGCATTGGAGCACCCGGCCGGAGCGACCGTCGCTTGCAACTATTTCAATGCCTCCAATTTCTCGCCCAAGGTCGCTATGTGACTAATCTCTTCGCCAATAATGGCCTGGACTTTGTCTTTGCCGGCTTTGCGTGAGACACTGCCTTTGAGGCCGACGTAGAAGACGACGGAATCCTTTTCGAGGCCGATAGCCGTCATCAAGACCTCCTGCGGCGTATTCTTGTCCGCCAGCAGCTCGACCGGGTCGGCCTTCGTGTCAAAAACGTTTCCGTCCGCCATCACGCGCAGATACATTTGGGCCTGGTCGTCCGGGTCGAAAACCGGCAGCGGCTCCGCAGCCGAGAACTCTGCGCGCATAGCCGCAAAAGTCTGCTCGTGCTCGTCTTCGATGGCCGCAAGGTCGAGCAGGACCTGGCGCAGGTCCGGAAGCTTCTCGGCGGCAGCGCGGTAAAACTTCGCTCCGTTGCGTTCGGTCTGCTCAGCCATTTCAAAGACTTCATCTGCGTTAAAAGGTATAGGCATTATCCTGCTCCCTGCCGATCATTTGCTAACCTTTCCACAGTCCATGAACGTTGCAATACTCCCTTGCGGTGACGGAGCCGGCCTCAACATTGAACACAGCTTCGGGTTCGACACCGAGCTCAAGGAACTGGCGATAGGCCTTTCCATCGGCGATGATCTCGATCCACTCGATATAGTGCTTTTCTTCCATAGGATGAGGGACGCTGCCGACCTTCACCTTGATTCCGCCCTCTACCCTTTCAATCACGGGCACGTGCTTTTCGGTGGCTGCGTCGGCCGTCTTTGCTTCGAGATTTTCCATTGGCTTGCCGCAGCAGACCAATTCACCGGCGCCGCCGTGAAGCACTTCGACAATATTGCCACACGCATTACATTTGTAGATTTGAAGTTTCTCCGCCATAATAAGTCCTTTCCAAGATTTTAGTTTGCGATTCCAATTTCTTTGTGCTTGGCGAGAATCCGGTCAGCCAGGATATCAAGTGCAGCAAAATCGGCGTCTTTGGGCTCGCCCTTTGCCAGGACCGGCTCGAGTATCTCGGCCTTGAGGTTCGGCAGCATAGCGGCCAACTGCTCAACCATTTTACCGCCCCACCCGTAGGAGCCTATGATAGAGGCGAACCTGGTCTTGGGCCGCAGCGCGTTGGCCAGGAACGCCGCGTAAGCGGCACACGGATGAGGGCCCGTCAGGACGGTTGGCGAGCCGATTACGACGGTTGCAGCATCGACCAGGGCTGTCGCGAGCTTGCCTATATCGACGGTGGAGAGCTCAAACTGCCGGACCGTAATGCCCCTTTCTATCAGGGCGTCAACGAAGTACGAAACCATTTTAGCGGTGCTGCCGTGCATCGAAACGTATGGCACAACCACCTCGTTTTTGACGGTGTCCGAGGCCCAGTCTTTGTAGGCGTCAATGATGAACCCGGGCCGGTCGTGCACGGGGCCGTGACTTGGGGCTATGATGTCGATTTCGAGGTCGTCCAGCTTTGCGAGGTTGGCGTTAATCTGACGCCTGAAGGGCATCATAATCTCGGCGTAATACCGCTTTGCCGATTCATAGACGACCGCCTCGTCGTCAACAAAGAGATTGCCGGCGGCAAGATGAGCACCGAAGAAATCACAGGGGAAGAGTATCTTGTCCTCTTGAAGATATGTCGCCATTGTTTCCGGCCAGTGGACCCAGGGGACATAAAGAAACTTTAGCGTCTTGTCGCCCAATGAGAGCATTTCGCCGTCTTGAACGGTAATGAATTTGTCATCCTCTATGCCCAGCAGATCCACCAGCATAGTCTTGCATCTGGGGTTGGTTACGACCTTTGCACCCGGATACAGGAGCAGGACGTCAGGCAGGCTGCCGGAATGGTCCTGCTCGGCGTGATGGGCGACGACATAGTCAATCCCGGCAATTCCGAGCTTGACAAGGTTGTCTATCAAGATGTCGCTCCTGGTGGGGTCAACCGCGTCAAGCAATGCTACTTTTTCATTGCCCCTTACCAGATAAGAATTGTAGCTCGTCCCGTCCGGCAGCGGAATGAGCCTGTCAAACAACCTTGCATCCCAGTCAATCGCCCCCACTGCATAGACGCCTTGTTTGATTTGTCTCATACATTGCCTCCCGTGGCCGCTTCAATCGCGGAATCATAGTCAGGTTCATTTGTCAATTCGTCAACGATTTATCTATACCTGATAAAAACCACACAGGACTATTTTATTCTTTACTATCTTTTCCATTTTTTCCGCCCCCACATTCATTTTAGTAGTTGGTCGCTTCCAGCTCGTAATAACTCTGCGGATGGGCACAGGCGGGGCAGGTTTCGGGTGGCTCCGGGCCTTCATGCACGTAACCGCAGTTCCTGCAGACCCATCTGACCGGTTTTTCACGTTTGAAGACAGCCCCCTTAGTTATGTTTTCAGCAAAAGCGAGATATCTGTCCTCATGGCGTTTTTCAGCAACGGCGATATCTCTGAACACTTTGGCTATTTCATCGAACCCTTCCTTTTCCGCCACCTCGGCGAAGCCCGGGTACATCTCGGTGGTTTCATAGTGCTCACCGGCTGCGGCCGCTTTCAGGTTCTCAAGCGTGCTGCCAATGACACCGGCCGGGAATGCGGCGCTAATCTCCACTTCGCCCCCCTGCAAGAACTTGAACTCTCGTTTGGCGTGCTCTTTTTCCTGGTTGGCGGTTTCCTCAAAGATCGCGGCTATCTGCTCGTACCCTTCCTTTTTGGCTTGGCTGGCAAAATAGCTGTATCTATTGCGTGCCTGTGACTCGCCCGCAAACGCCGCTAACAAATTCCTTTCTGTCTGACTTCCTTTAAGTTCCATAATACGCTCCTTTACTTAAGTATCAATCAGCTTGTCTCGCAGGCTGCCGATATCCTTTGCCGCGACGATGCCTATGCACTGTTCGGCGTGCCGGCACCATTGGGCACAGCCGAGGTCTATCTTTGGATTTGGGACCAGTTGTCCGCAGTTTCGACACTTTAGCTTGGGCTCGTCTTTGAAGAACTCCAAGGCGCGTCCGCAGACGGTGCACTGCACCTCAAAAATGTCTTGCGGCTTCCAGTATCTCTGGTCTTGTCCGGGGCACCTGACCATATCTCGTTCTCCCATTTCTTAACAAATCATAATGACTCAGGCGCGGATCATAGTCAACAACATTTTGAATCTTTCTATCGCGGCCACCGCGTGGGGTACGTTGCCGGGCATTATGATAATCTGGCCGGCCGGAACCTCAATATCTTCGCCGGCTATGCTCACGGTGGCCCGGCCATCGAGAATCTGGACAACCGCATCGTAAGGCACGGTATGCTCGCTTAGCTTCTGGCCCCTATCGAAGGCAAAGAGCGTAATCGTCCCCGCGGGCTTGTCAAGTATCGTCTTGCTGACGACTGAATTTTGTGCGTATTCGACCAATCCGGCCAGTCTTTGGGCGGTGCCGACACAATCCTGCAATACACTTTCTTTCTTATCGGTCATTTCTTTTTCCTTTTGTCCTTTTTGGCGGTTGTCCCGGCTTTTGCGCCGCAGACCCGCAGCACCTCGGCGAGGGTGATATTGCGGAGATAGCCGGAGACATAGTCCTGGAGCCCAATGAGCTTTGCTCTGACTGGGCAATCTTTCTGGCGCCGGCAAGCGTCGAGAGCAATCAGGCATCTGTTCAGGCTCAGCGGTCCCTGGATCACTTCAATTATCTCAAGCAGACTAATCGCTGACGGCGGTCTGCTGAGGAGAAATCCACCTCTGGGCCCCATACAGCTTTCGATCAGGCCGGCTTTCTGGAGGCTTTGCATCAACTTGCAAGCAAGCTGATATGGAATATCCTGCCCGGCCGCCACTGTTCTGGTTGATACGGCTCCGTTGCCGTAATCTCCAGCCAGATGCACCATCGCACGCAATGCATAATCCGTGTTCCGTCTTATGACGTCCATCTTCAATCAAACCTTTTTCAAAGAAATGCTGCTTGGTCTTATATAGGGCTAATATAGTCCTATTTGTTCGTTCGTTCAACACAAAAAATGATTTTTTTTTGAGAAAATCTTTTTGAAGAGCCGGAAACCCTTCTGGACGGCGTAAATGCCCATTTTTCAGTCCAATAGGCGGGTAGTCGTATCCGGCAATATGCGAAGCTCTTTCCGGATAGCCTTGCCGGAAGTGAACAGATACCGGTCGAGCCCTCTGACTGTAACGTTACCGTTATCCGCAACGATTTCAATATCCCGGCCTGGGTATCTGTGCCGGAGCACATTGGCCAGGAGAAAGGCCTTTTCGAGTCCATCGCCGGTTTTGTAGTTTGCGACTTCATCGGGCTGTGCGAGGCGTTTTCCGTCGTAGATGGAAGTATCGCGCATCTGCTCGAGCCACGCATAGGCTTGGTCTATCGACATCGATTCGGTCATCCGGATTGATACGGGGTTTCGCTCCGTCGCCGCCTTGACAAAGGGGGTCCAGTCACAGGTTTGCATATCACGATAGGTATAAAAGGCAAGATCGGCCGTGGTATTGCCCCGGCGTATAGTCTGCAGGTAGTCGATAATCTGCTCGCGAGTATGCTCGACACGGATTTCTACGGGGTTGGCGGGCAGGTAATTCTTGTCGGCAGCAGGCAGCTTCGCTTCGGTGTAAACGAAATCCGCTAATTTATCAAGAAACTGCTCGGCATCGGGGATGATCGGCTCGATGAATTTTCTAAAAGCCGCTTTGCCCTCGGCGCTCCTTATGCCCGGGCGCTGGTTTATCATAAATTCCTCAAGCCGGTCACAGCGAATTCTGCCGGGCAATTCATAACGGACAAAATCCTCGTCGGCGACCTCGGCGAGCAGTTTTTCGAAGGTCTTGTCGGCTATCCTGTAATTGCTGCCGTGCTCGTAGTGGAAGAGGACCTCGGCCTTTAGGAACTGGGGCCGGCCGTGACAATCACGGCAGAGCTGGAAGTACTTCTGATACTCCCGGTTGGATCGCAAAAAACTTGCAAAGGCGGGCAGGGACAGAACCGCGGAGAGATACGAGGCAAGGCGTCCGGCCAAGTATTCGTAGGCTTTCCTGTCAATGGTGGCATCTTCGTACAAGCAGTGAATGTAGCCGGAAGAATGAGCCACAATCGTAACGTTCTCGTTTCGCAGGGCCCGCTGGGCCTTGTTGGAGATTGCGGTTCCGTTGGACCACATCGTTTTGGTGACAAGCCTTCGGTTGTTGGTCAAGACCCCGTCCTGGAGGTCGATGAAATTTTGGGAGTGCAGCGGGGTCAGCATCATATAGATATCTTCCAGGGGTATTTGGCATACGATGAACGCAGCGGCGACATAGAGCGCGGCGAGGGAGACGCATTCACCGGCGGCCGTTTCGTAGCCGCTCTTGAGGCGAAAGGCATCCATGGCCTCGATGGTCTCGGTTTTCCAATAAGGAATAATGTCGCTGTCATACTTGTCGAGGCCAAAATGCTTGCGGATATCAACATCGAAGTAATACTTGTCGCCGTGATAGCCGAACAGGGCGTTGCTCCCGGCGACGTCGTCGGGGGAGATGAACTTCTCGAATCGCTTGAGCTCTTCGGCTTTGCCGGTCAGGCCCCAGGTCTCGAGGTCGAGATTGAACTCGAACTCGTCGATTATGAATTGCTTGAGCCGCATCAGTTTTCTGTAGCTGGTTTTGCCCCGGAGCTTTTTGAAGCAGTCGAGGTCTCGCCACCGCCAGATGATGGGGCTCATAATATTGGCCAGAACCAGGCTGTACATCAGCTCGGGGAATACGAAGATTTCCATATCTGAAAGGGTTATGGCAGAAGAGTATTTTTCCAACTGGTCCGGCTTCATGACAACATCTCAACTGGGTCGTTTCTGGAGAGGATAACAGAACTGACGGGGAAATCAAGTTTCAATTTGTTGCCACAGGGCACACAGAGTTCACGGAGAAAACAGTAAGGGCGATAAACAAGACAGGCCAGAGCAATCCCAGCAATACAGTTGCGGCTCTTTTGAAGGTTCTCCGCCGCTCAGTCGCCGCGGAGGGTCATTTGTGCGAGATACGATTCACGAGGGCCGGGCGGCAAGTGCTCTTTCAAGTATCGCGTGAGCAGCTCGTAGAGATGCCGCCGCGTGCCTTCGCCTTCCTTTATGCTGTGAGTGCGGTTCGGGTACGACATCATCGAGAAATGCTTGTTGTGCTTGATCAGCTCATTGACGAGCGCCTCAAAACTCTGATAGTGACAGTTATCGTCGCCGGTGCCGTGGATGATAAGGAGATTGCCCTCGAGCTGATGGGCGAAGGTTATGGGCGAGCCGTTCTTGAAGCCCTCCTCGTTGTCGTCCGGCAGCCCCATATACCGCTCCTGGTAAATCGTGTCGTAAAACCGCTGATTGCTGATAAAGGCAACCGCCATCGCGGTATGATATAGTTCGGGATATCGGAAGATTGCGTTAAGGCTCATCGAGCCGCCGCCGCTCCAGCCCCATATTCCGATTCTGTCGGGATCGACATAAGGCCGGCCCTTGATGATGGCCCGCGTCGCAGCCGCCTGGTCCGCCGATGCAAGAATACCTATCTGCCTATAAATGCACTTTCGCCACGCCCGCCCCCTCGGCGCCGGCGTACCCCGATTGTCCACGCTCATCACCAGATACCCCTGCTGGGCAAGCATCTGGTACCAGAAGTATTTCTGCCCCCCCCACTTATCCAGCACCGTCTGCCCGGCCGGCTCGCCATATACGTAGAAGAATAGTGGATATTGCTCTTCCGCATCGAAGTCAGGCGGCTTTATACACCAGGCGTCGAGCAGCACACCCTCGCCAATATCGACGCGAAACAGCCCCGTCGCCCCCTTCTTGATTTCGCCCAGCTTCTCCCGCAGCTCCGCGTTATCCACCAGCACCCTCACACTCTCGTGACTCGGCAGACGGACCAGCTCTTTTACCGGCGGCACGCCAAACGAAGAATACGTATGAAAGGCCCATTTCGAATCGTGCGAAATCTGATAGCTGTGCGTCCCGGCCTGATCGCCCGGCGTTACCCGCTCGACCGCCCCGCTGCCGTCGAGCGGTGAGCGGTACAAATAACGCTGCGTCGGATTGTCCGGCGATGCAATGTAATAGACCCAGCCGCCCTTCTCGTCGATGCGCTGAACGCTTATCACGTCGAATTCGCCTGGCGTCAGAAGTGTCGCCTTGCCCCCCGAGCGTGAGACCAGATACAAATGTCGCCAGCCGTCGCGCTCGCTCAACCACGTAAAGCTCTCGCCGTCATCGAGCCATTTGAGGTCATCCCCGATATCGAGCCAGGCTTCGTCCCGCTCGGTCATAATCTTTTCTGTACGTCCTTTGCGAACATAGCCTAACGTCACGTCATTGGTATTCTGCAGGCGATTGAGACGCTGGAAAACGACCGCCTTTGAATCGGCTGTCCATTCCATTTTCGGGATATAGTGGTTGCGAGGGTCGCCCGAAGGCTTAAACCACCGCGTCCTGCCGCCGCGCGAGTTGATCACGCCAACCCGGCAGTCGGAGTTCATCTCGCCGACCTTCGGATACTGGAAGCTCGTGATCTTCGGATAGAGGCCATCGGTGTAGTTTATCAAATGGAAGTCACGCACCCCTTCGGTGTCGAACTGCCAGTAGGCAATCGACTTGCCGTCCGGGCTCCAGCGGAATCCGTCCCGCAGCCGGAACTCCTCCTCATAGACCCAGTCGGATGTCCCGTTGATGATGTTGCCCCCGCCGTCCCTTGTCAATCGTTTGACGCGAAAGCTCTTGAGGTCCTGAACGTATATATTCTTCTGCCGGACGTAGGCAGCTCGGCGACCGTCCGGCGAGAACTTCGCAAACATCAGGGTCGAAGGCTCCGCATCGCCACCGAGCTTGCGCAATTCCCAGGTTGCCAGGTCGAGCACGTAGTAATCACCCCGCGTATTTGTCCGCCAGACCCGCTTGGTATTCGTAAAGACCAGCAGCTTTTTCCCATCGTCGGACCAGGTGTAATTGTCGATCTTTAGCGGTTTGGATTCGCCCTTGGGTATCAGCCGGGCCGAAGGAACCATAATTTCCCGCCTGCCCGTCTCCGGGTCGTAGCGCACAATATCCTTGGCCTCCGCATCATTATCCTCCGCATCCTTATCCTCTGCATCTTTACCCTCTGTCCGGTCTTCCGATTCCTCCAGTGTCGTGTATCCGGACCCGTCTTCCAGCCAGCGGGCCGGACCGAAATCCTCAGTCTCGAACTCTTCGTCGGTAAATATCCGCTCAAGCGTAAGAATCGCCGGGTCCGCCGCCTCCTCAGCCGCTATCGCCCCAGCCGGACCCAGCATCAAAAGAATCATAGCACAAAGCATAACAAAACAGTTTTCCACTACCTTTTTGTTGGCCAAGTAAATCATTTGTTTTTCCGTTTTTAAGGTTACTAAAACAATTCGCCGTTAAACACTTCTACATATTCTCAGGAAGTTGTACGAACCTTTACCGTCCCGTCGCCTTCAATCGTGACGTGGTCGCCCTGCTTGATGGAGAAGAATTCCTCCTCAGACAGAATCACAATGGGCACGGCCCGGTGGTACAGCTCATCCGAGACAATGCTGCCCAATGCGAGGATCGGATCCACCTTGAGGTTTATAATGCCCGCCGGCGCAACGCCCGCCTTGATACTCTCCAGCAAAGTTGCGCTCGATGTGCTCGAACCCTTGCCCTGCGGGAACACAAATACCCGCCCGGTTACTATCTCTCCGGATAGCTCGTGACGGCGGTCAATAATCTCGCCCGTCCGCGGACACAAGCCCCCCCACAAGCTCAAAGGCTGCCTTGAGACAACCGCCGGACCCTCGGCTGAGCCCGCAACTAACGCCCTTGCCCTCAGGATTCTTTCCATAATCCCTCCTCCCGATATACGTATCCCTTAACGGCGGACTCGACGCAATCGGCCATCGTCCCAAACGCGACCTTTACGTCCAGCTCGCCCGGTGCGTAATAGGCGCACTTGCCCGAGTTGGTCATAATCACCTTCGTATCTGCTGAGACCATCGGCGTATGAAAAACGCACGTATCAAGAGTGACCTCGACGCCAAAGTCCCTCAACTTATCGAGAAACTCGCCTCTTTGCACCAGGGCATAAGATGTCTGGCAGGAGATGACAAGAAACTTGACGTCCGGATGAAGCTTCCCATTTTTCTCAGTCTGCGCCCGGATGAGCCCGGCCAATTCACGAAACTCATCGAACGAAAAATGAGGACAGCCCAACACGACCAAATCGAGCTTGTCTTTATCCTCGGCGGTGGACAAGTCGGACCAGGCCCTCTGCAAATCGGAAAAAGTAATGTCGATGACCCGCTCGGGTTCGTTCCCACCGAAGGCCTCGGTCAGGCTGTTCGCCTCCGGCGTCAGGCCGACGGCGTGAAAAAGGGCCACCGCCCCGGCCGAGGCCGCCGCCGCACAAAGTGCCTTCAATTGGTCGCTCGATGCCTCGACGTCGAGCCCTTCGATCACGGGGATATTCTCCTCGACGAGCGAGCCTATAAGGTGCCCCAATACCGCATAAAAGGCATTGCTCTGCATAACGCCGGGGTCGATATCCGCCAGCCGTAAGAGAATCTGCCCCTTGCGGTTTTCCTTGAGGTGAAGGCCGCATTTGGGCACTCTGCCCGTTATGGCGGCACAGATATCCATAAAGTCCCCGTATCTGTTGGTCCTGGCGCCCAGAACGGAATTGGCGTAGCAGATGGCGTTGGACTCGCCCCAGGCGATTTGTTGGCCGAAACGCGGCGTCAGGTAGCCTTGATAAGGTGCGCAGCTCCACGTCGGGATGCACCCCATAGCCGTATAGGCATTGGCCTGCCTGATGGCCTTGGCGGCAAATTCCTCATTCACCCCGAAATGCCTCCAATTTTCAAGGTCGAGAGGCCCCATATTTAGAGTCGTGGGGACCGATACCCTGCCGTCCCCTGCCGCCAAGGTCTCAGCAAACTCCAAACCCGTATCACTGAGCAGCCCGCAGCCGTCTATATGGGCCTGGCTGATATCCATCAATTCCGGGGCGTCAAGCACCTCGCCCATTCGAATCAGGATTCGCATGGCCATCCGGGCCGCCTTGCCCTGCCTGCCGGCCAAAAGCCGTTCGTCCTGTCTGCTCAACTTCACCGACATCGTCTTCTATGCTCACTCAAGCGATAATCGCAATGCCATTATGGCCGGATATGATAACCCGGATGCCCGTAAACATCCAGACTTTTCGCTATCAAACAGTCTGTGGGAAACTTGCCTCCGGTGATTTTCATTCGCCGTAAAGAAGCGGGAAATACGATGAATACCTATGGGCCTGGGCCATACGCTGCTCGATTTGCGAAACGATCTGCGGGTTGGCGCCGGCGATCTCTGTGGTTTCGCCGATGTCGTCATCCAGGTCGTAAAGCTCCAACGGTGGGTTGGGGTCGGTTCGCACGTTCAAGCGTACGCCTTTCCATCTGCCCATTCTAAGGGCCTGCTTGCCGCCCCTGCTCTTGAATTCCCAGTAAAGATATTCATGCTGCTTCTGGCGGTCAGGGCTTGAAAGCAATGTCGGCAAAAAGGAAATACCATCGATGCTGGCAGGTATTTCACCGCCGGCCAGCTCGCAGCAAGTGGGCAGAAGGTCCCAGAACGCCGAGATATGGTCCGTAACCAAGCCGCCTCGAATCCTGCCGGGCCAGCGGGCGATAAAGGGGACGCGGATGCCGCCCTCATACACATCTCGTTTTATGCCGCGGAGGGGGCCGTTTGCGTTGAAGAGCTCCAGCGTGCCTGAGGAGCCGTGCGGGCCGTTGTCGCTGGTGAAGAACATCACCGTGTTATCGTCGATGCCAAGCTCTTTGAGCAGGTTGATTATCCTGCCGATGTCTCTGTCCATGCGTGAGATCATTGCGGCCTGCGTCTTCTGGTCGTTTGTCCAGGGCATCTCCGCATATTGGCCGAGGTCGGGGACCTGGAATTTTGTGTGTGGGATAGTGTAGGGGATATATAAGAAGAAGGGGCTGTCCTTGCCGGCTCGTATGAAGTCCAACGCTTCTTCGGTCATTAGGTCGTGGCTGTAGGTTTTTCCGTCGAGCGGGACCTTTTGGTCGTTTCGCCAGAGATGGTCGGGATAGTATTCGTGGGCCTGGCTCTGGCCGAGATAGCCAAAGAAATGGTCGAATCCCTGCCGGTTGGGATGGCCGGTCGAATCGGGTCCGCCCAGGCCCCACTTACCGATGCAGCCGCACTTGTAACCGACCTGCTTGAGGAGCTTGGAGACGGTAACGGTCTCGCCGGG
>JAGMDR010000253.1 GCA_023128595.1 Planctomycetota bacterium
GTGAGCAGCACGCATCGAGCCGGGGCGCAAATGCACGTGCCCGCGTAGTGCCGCGTGAAGCACATGCCCTCGGCAGCCATCCTGTCCAGATTAGGGGTCTTTATCAGCTTCTGCCCGTAACAACCCAGATCGCCGTAACCCAGGTCGTCTGCGAGAACGTATATGATATTGGCCTGCCTGGCGCCTATGTGGACCTCTACGGCCCGATTCGAGAACACAAATCCCCCCGCTCCAAAGGCCAGGCACTTCTTCAGAAATTGACGCCGATTGTCTTTCATCTATTCTACCTTCACTCATCAGCCACCGGTACTGCGCCTCATACTATCTTACCCCTTTTCGGGCAATTTCGGTGCAAAAAATGAGCTCTTGACCGGAAAATGGTCCGCTTTAAGATCATTATTGCTTTTTTCGGTGTGGCTAATTTTTTTGTGGCAGTACATAAGTTCATTTTCGACACAAGATTGTGCCCTGCGTCATTGCGAGCGAAGCGAAGCAATCTCGGCCGTTCGTAAGCCGGAGATTGCCACGGCCGCATTCTGCGGCCTCGCAATGACGACAGTGGCTTTATTATGCTCGTGAATGAGTATTGACAAACCAGAAATCCTCTGCCAGAAAATCCGGCCACACCCGCTTTTTTTACGCCGTCATAAAATCCTTGACAATCACGTCCCGGGCGGGGATATTTGCCAATACGAAAGCATTTTTGACAGGAGGTCCAAAAAATGTCTGGATATTGCGGCAAAATCTTACGGATAAATCTCGATACAGGCGAGATTAACAAAGAAGACCTGGACCTTGAGCTGGCCAAGAAGTTCATAGGCGGTCGAGGGCTGGGAACTTATTTCTTATCTGAGCAAATTGACCCCGCCATCGAGCCGCTGGACCGCGCAAATAAGATTATTTTCGCGACCGGACCGCTTACCGGCTCGCAGGCCCCTACTGCATCACGCTATATGGTGGTGACGAAATCGCCTCTGAGCGGGACGGTGGCCAGCTCCAACTCGGGCGGATTCTGGGGCGCAGAGCTAAAGCACGCCGGTTACGACCTGATTATCGTCGAGGGCAAGTCCGAGAAGCCGTGCTATATATACATCAACGACAACACTGTCGAGATCAGGGACGCCGAGAACTACTGGGGCAAGCTGGTTTGGGAAACGACCGACCTGCTGGCCGCCGAAGCGGCAGACCCCAAGGCACGGATTTTGACTATTGGTCCGGCGGGCGAGAAAATGTCCCTGCTCGCCTGTATTATGAACGATAAGTATCGTGCCGCCGGCAGATCAGGGGTCGGTGCGGTAATGGGCAGCAAGAACTTAAAGGCGATTGTCGTGCGGGGCACCGGCAAGACCGAGCCGGCCAAAGCCGACCAGACCAAAGAAATCCTAAAGGGTATCCGAAAAGAAATCCAGGAGAACGATGTCACCGCCAAAGGCCTGCCGACCTACGGCACCGCGGTGCTCGTCAACGTCATCAACGAAAGCGGTATTTACCCGACCAACAACTTCCAGCGGTCGTATTTTGAAACGGCGGACCTGACCTCGGGCGAGACTCTGGCCGAGAAGTATCTGGTCAAGAACGTCGCGTGCTACCGCTGCCCCATAGCGTGCGGACGACGCTCCAGGCTTGACGGCATAGAAACCGAAGGCCCCGAATACGAAACGATCTGGGCCTATGGCGCCAACTGCGGCGTAGATGACCTGCCCGCAATAATCAGGGCGAACAACTGGTGCAACGAGTACGGCCTGGATACCATCTCCACCGGGGCGACAATCGCCTGCGCTATGGAGCTGTACGAAAAGGGAATCATCAAGCCCGATGAAATCAACGGCCCGGCCCTAAAATTCGGCTCAGCCGAAGCTATCGTCGAATGGACACGCAAAATGGGGGCCGGCGAAGGATTCGGGGCCAAGCTGGCTAACGGGTCTTACCAGCTCGGTCAGGAGTACGGCGCGCCGGAGCTTTCAATGTCGGTAAAGAAGCTCGAAATGCCCGCTTACGATCCGAGAGGCGTTCAGGGACACGGCCTGCAATATGCTACATCCAATCGCGGCGGCTGCCACGTCAGAGGTTATATGATTGCTCCGGAAATTCTCGGGATCCCCGAGAAGCTCGACCGTTTCTCGCTCGACGGTAAAGCCCTATGGGTCAAGGCCTTCCAGGACCTAACGGCGGTAATCGATTCACTCGGATTGTGTTTGTTCACGTCCTTTGCCCTGACCGCCGACGACTACAAAGATATGTTCAACGCAATCGTGGGAGAGGACTGGACAACCGAAGCGCTGCTCGAGGCCGGAGATCGGATATGGAACCTCGAGCGTATCTTTAACCTCAAAGCCGGCGTTGGGCCGGAAGAGGACAAGCTGCCCTCGCGTCTGCTCAATGACCCAATCCCGGACGGGCCCTCAAAAGGACACGTACACCGATTGCCCGATCTGCTGCCCAAGTACTACCAGGAGCGGGGATGGACCGAAGAAGGCATCCCGGCCGAAGCAAAATTGGCCCAGCTCGGCATCACATAAAGCACGTATGGCAAGAGAGGGCAAGAGCTATGCCGGTGGAAGTAAGGCTTTTTGCGACGTTCAGGGAAGGTCGGTTCAAAGAGAAACAAATGGAATTCCCCCAAGCAAGCTCACTGGCCGACTTACTGGAACATCTGCAGATTGCAGAGACAGAGGCACGGATCCTGCTGGTCAACGGCACGGCCGTCTCAGCCGAGCACAAACTGGCCCCGCACGACGTCGTTTCCATTTTTCCCCCCATGGCCGGCGGCTAACGCCTACCCGGAAGCCTTCACCTATGCCTTTGGCTCTACCACCAGTGATGCGGCCATGAGCGGCGGTCATCCATTTCGCTGAAACGCCGCCATTCCAAATGTCCATCCACAAACATCATATTGCCGCCGGCAGGTCTATCACCGCTGCTTACGTGGTTCGTGCGGTCGAGAATCTGCCACCTGCCCCACGACCCGCCTTGTACCTCTACAAAGTTGGCGGTCCTGGGGTCAGGTCCCGTACTGAGGGTCGCGTCGATGACCAGTTCGGCCGATGCAGCTTGTTTGCAGTTTAGCGTTTTTACCCATTTTTTGGGAGGGCTTCCACCCGGCGGGCTACCTCTTCCAGCGACGGTATCCATCATCCAAAAGTAGCTGGTGACTCGATACAATTCATTGCGGCCGGTCTTGGGCTCGGCCACGTCACCGATACGTGTCCCCACCGGCAGGTTCTGGCTGAATTGCCACATGCACGCCATATCCGGCGTCTTCAGAGGATCGGACGGGCAGTAGAAGGTCTTTCTCTCGCCGCCGGTTCCCATAATGTAATCCGTCGTGCTGTAGGCAATATCCCACAGCCACCACCCGCTTTCGTTTAGCGGCAGCTTGGCATCGTTCTCCTCGCCGTACATAGTCATACTGAGGCCGATTTGTTTGAGATTGTTGCCGCACACAATCCTCCTCGCGTGTTCCTTGGCCCTTTGGAGCGCCGGCAGCAGAATCGCCATCAACAACGCAATAATCGCAATCACCACCAGAAGCTCTACTAAGGTAAATCCTCTCGGCTTGTCCATAACGACTCTCCTTTTTTTCTGCTGGCAAAACTGAGAACTTACGTGTTATTGTAAACCCTATGAGCCTGAGAATCAAGAAAAAAACGGACCGACTTTTTTGCAACATTCCACAAATAAAGGACTTATATCACTATCCCCGGTGCGACTCGAACGCACAACCTCTGGCTCCGGAGGCCAGCACTCTATCCAATTGAGCTACGGGGACGAGGACCCAATAGACTGCTATATTATAAGTCATACTTTGTTGAATGAGAAGCTTTTTTTCCATTTTTACTCGCTTGGGGCCAGTTATACTGGTCGGGCGTGTGCTTTTCTGTCCGTATGTGGTTAGGTGGTGATTTGTTGGAGGACTTTGTGATAGACTTCGTCGAGTGTAATAGCCGTTACGTAGTGCTTTGGGTCTGAGCTGTTGGGCGAGAGTCCCCTGCCGTCCGGGTCGATTGCGACTACACAGTTTTTCCTGCCGTAGGGCGCAACACGAGCGGGGTTGGAGCGGCCGAATATCATGACGATGGGCGTGCCTAAGGCAGCGGCGATGTGTGCCGGGCCGGTATCGTTGCTGACAACCAGCCTGGCGGCTCTGAGCAGAGCGATGAGCTCGCCGATGGAGGTTTGGCCGACCAGGTTTATAATTGGGACATTGGACAATTCGACGAGCCTTTCGACGAGGTGCGTCTCGGCTGTGGATCCGGCGGCGACTATCGAGAGGTTGTGTTCGCGGGAGATTTTTTGCCCGAGCGCGGCGAAGCGCCGGACCGGCCAGCACTTGTCGGCGTGGGCTGAGCCTGGTACGAGGACGGCGTATTTTTTCGGGGCGAGGTCGTGGGCGGCCAAAAGTTGAGCGATGGAATCTTCGGCGGCCGGCACACTCGGCAATGTGAACCGGACGGTGAGGTCAGAGGCACCGGCGGCTCGGGTCATCTCCAAGTAGTAATCGACGAGGTGGATGCAATCGGGGCTCTGTGGGACCTTGTGGGTGTATAGGACGTGGGCGAGTTCTCTGGCATCTGCCATTCCGAAACGTTTTTTACAGCCGGAGACAAGGGCCAGGAAGGCGGTTCTAAAGAGGCCCTGGAAGTCGAAAACGGCGTCGAATTTGGTTCGGTACAGCCGATACAAAAGCGAGACCAGAGCAGTAAAGGCCCCGGGGTGGAACCAGGCCTTGCCGAGATACTTTCGGTCAAAGGGGATTATGCCGGTAAGGTCGGGATGATCGGCGATCAGGGGTGCAAATTCGGGCCGGACGAGCCAGGTAATCTCGGCGTCGGGGAAGCTCTTGCGCAGGGCGGTAAGGGCGGGCAGGGCCAGTACGATGTCACCCAGTGAGCTGGGCTTAATAATCAGAATATTCTTGAAAGCATCGGACATATCGGGACAATTGTAAGAAATGTTGCGGCTTTGAGCAATTGGTAATTGGTGAGTGGTGATTGTGTTTTATGGCTAAGAAAGGGAAATACTGTTACGAGTGGCCGCGGCCGATGGTTACCGTGGATGCGGCGGTGTTCCGGTTTTGGTCTGAGAAGGCGAAGCTGCTATTGGTAAGGCGCAAAACGGAGCCGTACAAGGGGCAATGGGCGATGCCGGGCGGGTTTATCGAGTTAGACGAGGAGCTCGAGGATGCTGTGGCGAGGGAATTGGAGGAGGAGACGGGGCTGGTGAACGTTGGGCTGGAGCAGATGCGGACGTTCGGGACGGTCGGCAGAGACCCGCGGGGCCGGCAGATTACAATAGTGTTTATGGGGATCGCCGGGGCGGGACAGGGCAGGTTGCGAGCGGGGGACGACGCGGCCGAGGCGCGGTGGTTCGATATAGAGAAGCTGCCGGAGAATATGGCCTTTGATCACAGCGAGGTGGCGAAGTTTGCGATAGCGAGGCTGAAGAGGAAGAAGATTTACCGGGAAACCGTGGTCGGGCAGGGAAATTGGGTTTGATTGGGTT
>JAGMDR010000254.1 GCA_023128595.1 Planctomycetota bacterium
GGAATTTGGAATATCGAAGTTTTTGGAAATCTTCTGCGGGGACTATGGGCCATCCCCAAGCTGCGCTTGAGGCTGGCACCCGGCGGCACAGGTTGGATAATAATGCCCCGGCCACAGGTGGCGGGGCTAAGTATGTCACCGGCGGGGCCGGTGATTTGGGTAACCCCCAGGGCGCGGCCTGGGGGCTAAGTATGTGAGGTCTTCGACCTCATAAGGGAATTGTTCCACCCAGGGCGTAGCCTGGGTGCTAAGCATTCGTCGTCGTTCCGACGACGGGTAAACGGCCCCGCCCACAGGTGGCGGGGCTAAACAAACGTCGCCGTGCCGGCGGCGGCTAAACGGGGTGGCGGGTGCAGGTCATGGTTGTAGGTGGATTTTTCAGGGCGCCAGGGGCTTTTGCGACCATAGTCGGTTGCATTCTTTGTTGAGGCAAATTATACGCAACGTTAGTGTCGGCGAAGAACCGGCACGAGTCCAAATCATCCCGGGCTGGTGCAAATCTATGCGGCCATCAGGTCAGCGAAGGGACAAACCAAGTTAGCTTCTACTCAAGGCTGATCAGGGCCACTCATTCTCCTCGAGCCACATGAGGACTAACTTAGCGTAGTCCTTGAAGTTGACCTTCTTCTGGGTCGCCGGCTCCAAATCATAGACGTTGGAAGGCGAGGTTACCGCAACGTATAGGGTGCCCATGCCAGCGGTTGAGAGAATTTCGCCGTGAGAGAGAGCGTAGTTATAGATGCGGAAATCATCAAGTAAACCGTTATAGTATCCGTCGGCAGCGTACTGGGAGCGGCCGAGCCAGTTTTGGGTGGTAGCTCCAACGTCGCTCGGCGTAAGAGTGACGGCGGTGTTCGCGCCGATGACCGTGCCGTCAAGATAGACATTAGCGGTAGTGTTGTCAGCGTCGATGGTCACGGCTATATGATGCCACCCGCTTGCCAGCCAGGTGGAGGTGTCCACTATCTGCTCGCCGGCACCCGATGGTTTGATGGCGAAACGTATCGCCCCTTCAGTACCTATGCGTGGACTGAGGAACAGGTAGCTGTCTGTCCCGCTGCCGAAATCAAAGATGCGCTGCCAGGCATCACCAAGGTTGCTGAAGTCCACCCAGCTTACGAAGCTACAACTACCGAGAGAGGCGATCTGCGACCCGATAGGAAGACTCACGTAATCGTCGGTGCCGTCAAGGCTGATTGCCTGGCCATAACCCGGCCTGCCCGCCACATAAAGCGGGAAACCGTTCTCGGTGCCGTGGTTGGCATTGGGCGAGCTGTCATTGGCGTTGTTCTCGAACTGATACCACGCCTTCAAACCGGCAGGGTCCGGAGCAACAGGATCGATGTTGTAATCATACTGCATCCAATCCCGTGACATTATCTCCAGCTCCCTGTAATCGAGCTTGCAGTCGCCGCCCGAAGTCTCCGGCGCGTAGTCCAGCTTGGCGAAATCGGCAGAACGACGAGTAAGAACGCACCTGGGGGTATAGAGCTTGATGTCGTCGAAGTACAGGACACCTGCGCCGCCGGCAGAACCGCCTTCATTTCCGATGCCGATGGCAATACTCTTGACGTTGCCCACATTGACGGGCGTAAAGTCGGCAAGGTCAATCAGCCACTCGTGCCACGAGGCCTCATTCATATCGGCTATGTCCTC
This sequence comes from Planctomycetota bacterium, assembly GCA_023128595.1. GTDB lineage: Bacteria > Planctomycetota > Phycisphaerae > Sedimentisphaerales > Anaerobacaceae > DAOVRL01. The sequence goes on from JAGMDR010000254.1 coordinate 1,657, forward strand.
GTCAACATAAGTGCCGTAGAAGACCTTGGCCTTGTTGTTCGAGGCGTCGGTGAGCTGCACCCAAAGCGGGTCGAGGGCGTTGCCTGTTGTGCCGTAAAACCGCAGCGACAGCGCCTTGGCTGCGCCGCCAAGTGTCCAGTCCGAGCCAATGCCTGAAGGCAATTGCGAAACCTGGGCCTCGCTCTTGGAATAGAGCAGCCTTCCCGGTTCTTCGATCGCCGTGCAGGGATTAAAGACCGTACCATCGTTGTCGTACTGCAACTTCATCGCCTGGAGACCACCGAGATAGGTAGCTAACTCAATATCCACGGTTGCTCCGGTATTGTTGCCGGCGATAGAGACGCAGTCACCGCTGCCGTCAACCCAGACCTGAAATATGTTGGGGTTCGGGACGTTGGGCGTGTATTTCTCCATATCGTCCACAAGAAGATAGTTGATCGTGGTGAAGCTCCAGAGGTCGCCCGGCCAAACGTCTAATCCGTTGACCTCATCCACCGCCCAGTAATAGGTTTGGCCCCAATCAAGGGTTGTGGCGATGGGGTAACACGGATCGGTGCACGTGATCTCTGCCACTGTGCGAGTTATCACTGGATCTCGGTCTGCGCCGAAATACAGCTTATGTCCGTTGACGGCAGCGGCGTCAGCACCCGCTTCCCAACTGAGCATCAGGGTCCTTTCTACGTCGCTTGATTCGTCAGGCGGCAGCGGGTCGTATGCCCGATACCAAACATAAGGCGTCAGATACCGGCCGGCGATGACTGTGGGACTCGTGGCGCCGGGGACTTTCCAGCCCACCGCGCAGTGGTCGCCGCCGGCGCCTTCCTTCCACAGCGCGCTGATGTAATACTTGTTACCGCCCACCAACGTGATGGGGACGGAGGCCTCTTCGCCGCTGGACGCCCAGTCGTAAAGTGTTCTGTAACTGCTTTCCGAAGCGATGAGCTGTGCGTTGGCGGGGTCCTCATCGGTGCTCAGCCAAAGTTGGCCGTTGTCGTCGGTGGTAAGGTGGAACGTATAGTCGCCCGATACCGGCGCATAGACCCAGCCGTGAATCCGGCCCCCGTACTCGTCCCAGTCGGGGTCAGTAGCAAATCCCGTCAGCATACCGCGTATGGTAGGATTGTGGGGGAAGTCGGGCCAGTCGTACAGCAGAGATATAGCCGTACCTGTAGGGGTGATGTTCTGCCATATTTCACGCAGGATAAAGCCGGTTCCCGGTACGGTAGTTTCGAATTCCCAAACATCGCCCTTGTGTACCGTCAGCGGCGCATTCTTCTCAACAACATCGGCCCGCCAGTAGTAAGTCGTGTTATAAGCGAGGTCGCCGGGGATCGCAATGGTTGTAGTTGTCGGCAGCGAAGTAAAGCCTAAGTATGCCGGACCGCTCATTGTCCCTGGAGCAACACTATCTACGGCACTGAAATCGGTGCTGAGGTAGATAATGTGGCCATCCAGGGCGAGGGCACCCTTGCTCCAGCTCAGGTCCGTAGTCACCGCCACAAATGTGTCCTGGTGAGGCGGGTTGGGGTCATAGTTGAGGTCGGAGACAACGGTGAAGCTCCAGACATCGCCCCGCCAGAGCTTGTCCGGGTGCGAATCGTTGACCTCGTCGATCCGCCAGTAGTAGGTCTCGCCCCGAGTGACAGGCATCGTTTCAAACGGTCCCGGAGGATACTTTGTTTCGCTCTGTCGGTCTTTATAGACCCCTCCCGACGCGGTAGTGGCGGTGTTCACATCGTCAAAGTTGTCACTAAAATAGACATCATGCCAAACCGCATACAGTCCGGGATCCCACATTAGGGCCACAGAATCGGCATCAAGCATCCTTCCATCACTCGGTGGGAATGGGTTTCCGGCCTTCAAAGGGACTTGCAGGAACTCTGACGGATTGAGGGCGTTATCGGAAATACGAACCTCGTCGATAAGGCCCATCCAACGGTCTGCATGTCCGCCGGCATAAAGACCCCGGGCGACTGACCAGGTTCCTGATTCCCAGTCACCGCCAGAAGCAGTCCCAAGAGCCAGAGCCGTATTGGCGCTGCCGCTGAGGGTCAAGTCCACCTGTTTTAGCAGCTTGTTATCAAGATATAGCGACATGGTGGAACCGTCACTGACGCCTACCATATTGTACCACTGACCCGTTGTTACCGTATCGGGATCGGATATGAGTTCATGCCAGTATCCATCCAAATCCGCGAACTTGAAAGCCACTTGATTGCCGGGCGTTGTCTGGAAGTACAGTGCGGCCAGATTGCCATTGGTAGTAGCTACATACTGATCATCGCGCCCGACAATCGTGCGATGACCACCCAGACTATCGGCTTTGAAGGAAGCCTCGATGGTGAAAGCCGCTGGGGTCATGGTTTCGATGTTCACACCGCTCGGGAGACTCTGCTCCGACCAGGTCATCGCAGCCGGCAAACCTCCGGCATTTTGCATACTCAGTTTGTTGGAAGCGCCCGTCAGAGGAACCGTAGCAGAGGGAACATCCGCGGTCCAGTTGAATCCGGCCCAGCCATGGTCCCAGGTGGTCAGGTGGTTGCCGTTACCGGAATGATCATGCGCCGCCTTGCGCCAGACCGTCTGGCCGTCTGAATCGGGTAAGGCATTACCGGCGGCAACTGTACCGGCGGGATTGTCAATTTCCGCATCGCCCACGTCGTCGAACCGCCAGTAGGCAATGACACTCGCAGAGGCTGTAGAAGAGGCGCTAGCCACCGAGCAAACCAACAGAAACAAGATGAGTCGTTTCATCTTCAATTCTCCTTAAACAGACTTTTCGCCATAATACAATACAAACACTGATGAAGCTATGCTCCAATTCTGTTGAGTCGAGCGGGAGCCGGAGCGGCGCAAAGCTCGGTGCCGCCAAAAGGCCGACAAGAACAACGGCTGAAATCGGACTTCCTATATGTCTCATAGTCCATCCTCCTTCAACAATGTGTATCCAACTGTTATTAGAACCTGTCCCAAAACCCCCGCTGTCGCCATTCTCAGTGCCATAAACGGCATTTTATCGAGGTTTTGGGATGACTTCAAGGGAAAATCCGTGCGTCACCGGTTCAGCGTAAGCCGGGGAAATAATAAAAAAGGTCTATTCACGACATAATGCCTCAACGGGGACATGTCATTTCATGACTATTCTGTGATACCATAGAGACCACACTACCGGTTTTATCGCAATACCTTTATGATTTGCGACGTTTCCGGAGAGCCACCAGGGAACCGAGTCCTAAAATCAGCATCGTGGCAGGTTCCGGGACTCCCAGGAACTCTGACGGATTGAGGGCGTTATCGGAAATACGAACCTCGTCGATAAGGCCCATCCAACGGTCTCCATGTCCGCCGGCATAAAGACCCCGGGCGATTGACCAGGTTCCTGATTCCCAGTCACCGCCAAAAGCAGTCCCAAGAGCCAGAGCCGTATTGGCGCTGCCGCTGAGGGTCAAGTCCACCTGTTTCAGCAGCTTGTTATCAAGATATAGCGACATGGTCGAACCGTCACTGACGCCCACCATATTGTACCACTGACCCGTTGTTACCGCACCTATATCGGATATGACTTCATGCCAGTATCCATCTAAATCCGCGAACTTGAAAGCCACTTCATTGCCGGGCATTGTCTGGAAGTACAGTGCGGCCAGATCGCCATTGTTGTCAGCCACATACCGATCATCGCGTCCGACAATCGTGCGATAACCACCCAGACTATCGGCTTTGAAGGAAGCCTCGATGGTGAAAGCCGCTGGGGTCATGGTTTCGATGTTGGTACCACTCGGGAGACTCTGCTCCGACCAGGTCATCGCAGCCGGCAAACCTCCGGCATTTTGGATACTCAGTTTGTTGGAAGCGCCCGTCAGAGGAACCGCAGCAGAGGAAACATCCGCGGTCCAGTTGAATCCGGCCCAGTCATGGTCCCAGGTGGTCAGGTGGTTGCCGTTGCCAGAATAATCATGCGCCGCCTTGCGCCAGACCGACTGGCCGTCTGAATCGGGTAAGGGATTACCGGCGGCAACGGGACCCCACTGTTCTATGTCTGCGTTGCCTACGTCGTCGAACCGCCAGTAGGCAACGATGCTCGCAGAGGCTGTAGAACACGCGATTGCCACCGAGCAAACCAACAGAAACAAGATAAGTCTTTTCATCTTCACTTCTCCTTAAACAGAGGTTGTTACTTGGGCGGCGTTGAAACGGGTGTCGCGACAGACGATGCCGGTTGACGAAAAAGGCAATTGTCGCGGCAGGATCCTTTCACACCGGTCCTCAACGGGGCCGCTATTCGCACCTGTATCAATGTATTCTACCGCTTTGACGGCTTATGTCAAGGGAAAAGTTCCTCAAACTGTAACCGGTCAGTTACGGGTGGGGCAGCCGGTCTATCGTGTCGAAGGCTGAGGTCTTGAAAATCCGCTTTTTATGTGCCAAAGCGGGGTTTCACTGTCTATATGGACGGCTATCCGGCAGAATGGCCAAGTGCGAGAAATTTTTAAAAAATATTGTCGCGCTGTGTCTCCAAGCGGTGGTTTTCCGGGATTCTCCGAATCTCACGGTCTTGTTTGGAGTTGCCCGGCTCTGACGCTAAAGTATAAACCACAGAACCTCCGATAATACCTAAGCCGGATGAAAAGGAATCGAATAATCAGGCAATCAGGGTTTTCGATGACATATTGCAAACAGTGCCTTGATAAACAGCAGCAGATCAACGAGCTTGAAGAAGAAATCGCTTCTCTCAACGCGAAGTTACGTTACCAGGAAAGAACGGCTGATATGGAACGACCTTTGTCAATGGTTTATGTTTTGATTTTTTGTAGTACATTTTTTTGAACAATTCAAGGTGCAGGCTTCTTCTTCGTAGCAGAATTCGACTTTATCGCATAAGCTGATTATCGGCATACGACGATCTCTGCGACGCGGGGGCGGGTCGTTCCATATATTCTAAACAAACGCCGCCGTGCCGGCGGCGGCTAAACAGGAGTTGTGGGAGCGTGATTCGTGGGTTGGGGCGGGGAAGAGGACGGGAATTGCGAATTGAGAATGGAGAATTGTGGAGGCCCCCGGTGCTCGGTTTGGCGAGCAAGGCCGGGGGCGGGTCGTTCCATATATTC
>JAGMDR010000255.1 GCA_023128595.1 Planctomycetota bacterium
TGGCGCCCCATTGCTTAATAAGCCCTGGCGACTTGAGTACGCCGTCTTCAATGAACCAGTATTCTTTGACCAGGGGCGGCGTATGCCAGCCTGTGAAGTCCTTACCGTTAAAAAGGGCAGTGAAGCCTTCCGGCGGCACGGGCACGTGCTCTGCACCGGCCTTGTAGGGTCGTACGCGAACATTGCGGACTGCTATCGGGCCGTAGTCGCCCTGGATGATGATGGGGCCCTGTGGAAACTGTTTGCGGTCCCAGTTCGGACCCGAGGCGTACGGCACTTCCACGTCTTCCTGGATCACCTTCCCGTTGTGCACAACCTTAACAAACCTGGCATGGGCCGTCTTCTTGCCGTCTTTGTCGAACCTCGGCGACTGAAAGATAATATCCATAGTCTGCCACTGGCCCGGCCGTTTAGCGGCATTGACCCTGGGCGGAGAGCCCTTGTCGATGTGATGGTACGTAGGCTTGCTCTCGGCCCGCGGATATACCCCCCCGCAATGTCCCGCCGTCGGCTTCTTAACTCCGTAGCTGTCGAGTATCTGGATTTCATAGTTGCCATGAAATATAACACCCGAGTTCGAGCCCTTGGCGACCATGAACTCCAGGTGGACTTCGACGTCACGGTAATCGCGCCGCTTAGTGACGAGGCTGGGGCACTTGCCTTCTTTGCCGTTGATCAGGACACCGCTGCCTGCCTTCCCCGCCAATCGTCTTATGTTATCCCAGTTGAGCGCGGCATCTCCAGCTACGTCCCATTTGTCGCTATTGTGCCAGCCTGCAAAGTTGTCATCACCTCCTATAGCTGCCCTTTCGGGCATCAGCAACAGCCCCACAGCGAGTAACGGCAATACTATTGTTTGTATTGTGCAGTTCTTCTTATTCATCATATTTGATTTCCCTTGTTCCATATTCCGACTACTTGCGTTGTATGCGATAAAGATGCGTCTTGGTACGAAGCAGCAGCGACTTACCAGCTACCGCAGGAGATGCCCCTAAGAATCCATCTAACTCGTTGACTGCCAATTTCCGAAACTTCGGTCCGGGCTCTATCACAGTGGTCTTACCCTCTTTGCTGGAAATGTATATCCGCCCATCAGCATACAGCAGCGAAGCGCCGTATTTGCCCTCAAGACGCTCGGACCATACCCTCTTGCCGGTCATAGCTTCCAGGCATATCAGCATACCCCTGTCGCTCAACGTATAGAGAAGATCGCCCACAAGTACGGGTGAGCTTTCGAGCGGAACGTCATCGTCCATCTTCCACACCACATGGGATTCGCTCACATCTCCGGCACCGCCTTGACGCACAGCCCATAGTTCGGTACTGTTCGGCGGGCCTCCGCAATTGACAAAGAACAGCCCATGACCACTCACAATTCGAGAGATGGTGTTGTCGTCGCGGTATAGGACCCGCCATAGCTCCTTCCCGGTTTGCGGCTCATGGCCTGTCACGAGCAGGGCGCCGTTACTGACTAACTGAGCTTTGCCATCTACCTCAACGATCACAGGCGTGTGATAGGCCTTGCGGAGAAATACCGGCTCTACATGGCCGTAAAGTTCTTCGGGACGGTCATAGCGCCAGGCTGTGTCTCCCGTCTTCTTGTTCAAAGCCGCAATGAACTGGACGTCCGTGCCCTCGAGGTGAACGATGAGCAGATCGCCGAACAGAACAGGTGACGAAACCGGGCCCTGCATATGCTCGCAGTTCAAATTGTCACGCCGCCACACCACTTGGCCTGTTCCAGAATCGAGGCAGGCTGTTCCATGGGTGCCATAATGCACGTATGCAAAGCCCTTTTCTACGACCGCAGAAGGTGTCGCGTAAGAATTTAGTGCGTGAATTCGCTGAGGCTTTTCGGGATGAAACACTTCAACATCGTGGACAACTCGCCCGCTATTCAGATCGATGCAGACTGCATAGAGAGTCTTACCCTTCTTCGTAGCCGTAGTCAGCCAGACTTGATCGCCCCACACAACCGGGGATGAGTAGCCATAATCATGTATGCGGGTCTTCCAGACGATGTTTTTCGTTTCCGACCAGTTCAGGGGCAGATCGGTTGCATGACTTCGACCGTCACCGGTCGGGCCTCGCCAATCCGGCCAATTCACATTGTCGCTGGCTCCAATGGTCTGGACGGACAACAGCATCATCGCCGCAACCAGAAACAATAATGACATTGCTTGTGTTTTGTCGCTTGTTATATTGAACTTCAATATTCGAATTCCCTGCTAAAGCGTCCAGCCTTTGCGGTATTTATCACGCCTGATGAAGCGCTCCGCTTCCCGATTGTTGGCGATCTTGAGGTTCTTCGCGTCCCACGAAAGTTTTTCGCCTGCACGATACGCAGCGATACCCAGCAGGACTGTCTCTGTGAGCGGGCCTGCATAGCTGAAGTTGGTGCCGGGCCTGAGTGGATCGCCGCTCTTGCAGGCTTCTATCCAATCATCGGTGTGGGATGGCTTGCGCGGCACTTGGGGACGCCTTACGCCCTCAAACCTGTCTTCCGGGAATAGCTTGAAATGGCCGTAATCGGCTATCAGCATACCTTTAGAGCCGACAAAAAGTGTAGCTTCGGGCCAGTCGGGCATGTTGTGTTGTTTCTGCAGGGGTGGACGTTTGTTGTTATTACCGTCATACCATGTCAGCTCCACCGGCGGCAGGTCGCCTCTGGCGCCGAAGGTCCATTTGCTGACCAGCCAGCCGGGTGCGCTTTCCTTGTGGGCAGGTTTCGAGCTTTCCGCCTCTACCGTAAGCGGGTATTTGAGATCAAGCGCCGAGAACGGCAGATCGATCATGTGGCAGCCCATGTCGCCGAGCCTGCCGTTACCGAAATCCCACCATGAGCGCCAGCCGTCCGGGTGGTAACAGCGGTTGTAAGGGCGAACTGGAGCCGGGCCTAACCACAGGTCCCACTTCAGGTGCTTCGGAACGGGCGGATTATGCTTCGGCCGATCGCCGGGGGGCCATGCCTGATCGCACCAGCAGTGGACTTCTTTGACCTGGCCTATGATTCCGTCTTTAATCATCTTTGCTACGCTGCGATAGTTGTAGCCGGTGTGAGCTGCATTTCCCATTTGGGTTGCCACGCCGCTTTCCCGGGCAACCTTGGTTGCCAGCCGGATCTCAGTGATGTTTTGGCCAAGCGGCTTCTCGCAATAGACGTGTTTACCCATCCTCATTGCCATGACGCTGGCGGGGATGTGTACGTGATCGGGCGTAGCGACCACAACCGCATCGATGTTCTTCTCTTCCTTGTCGAGCATCCTGCGGTAATCGCTGTATTTCTTTGCCTCGGAAAACATCTTAAAAGCATCGGCCGCGTGTTTCGTGTCAACGTCGCAAATAGCGACAATGTTCTCGCTCATGACGTTCCTGACGTCATCGAACCCTTTGCCGCCAACACCGATACAGACGATATTGAGCTTTTCGCTCGGCGGAATATGACGGGGACCACCCAAGACATGTCGTGGTACGATCATAAATCCTGCCACCGCAGCAGCGCCACCCAAGAGATCACGCCGAGATAACTCCGGCGCCTTTCCGGAAGTGTTCTTGTTTTTCATTATGCAACGCCTCCTTCTATGGTGTTTCATCTGTCTAATTCACCTTGTCTCAGGTTAGTCAACCCTCATCGCCTTGATCGCGTCGCTGCCGAGCGCTTTTGCGGAGAACTCCGCAAGAAGCGCCCGATCGTCCAAAGTGTACGTTGCATCATCGGAGAGTATCTTGATGTTGGCATCGACCTCTTGCTTCAGACGCATGCCGATGTTCAGGATATGGATCCGCTCGTCGTCCAGCACGTAGCGGATTGCCGCAGCGGGCAGTTGCTCGAGGCGTTTCTTGTCGAATCCCGGTACGACGTATCCGGACCAGGCGCCGAGAACGCCGGCACCGACGACCTTCATCGCCACGATACCCATCCCGAGTTCATGTGCCTTCGCCACGCACGCATTGCGCAGCTCGACCATTCTGGCCGAAAACACTTGATCGTGCCCTCGCGGAATGTATCCGTACGACAACATGCACTGGTCGAACCCGCCGGAGGAAATCAAGGCCAGCGCCTTGTCGAAGTACGAGTGCGCGGAGAACCCGATGAACCGGATGATACGTTCATTGCGAAGTTTGACCAGCTCGCCGTGAATCTTCATCGCTTGCTCGACGGTCATTTGCTCGATACCCGGCGTGCCGTGGATCTGGATGACGTCGAGGTAATCGGTCTGAATTTCTTTGAGCGATTTCTCAACCGCCATGCGCACCCAGCCCGGAACGGTCGTCTCGACCTTCGAGACCAGATACACGTTGTCGCGTAAGTCCTTCAGCGCCTCGCCGAGAATCGCCTGGCTCTCCATGTAGTTGCCCGCCGTATCGTAGTAGCGCACACCTCGATCGTAGGCGTAGCGAACCAGCTTCACACGGTCCTCGAGCGAAAGAGGATTGCCCCAAATCTTGACAAGCCCGGCGCCACCGTAGCCGAG
>JAGMDR010000256.1 GCA_023128595.1 Planctomycetota bacterium
ATCGGCAGTTTCACTCCGGTCTTGCCGAGCACGCGGGTTGGAATCGTATCGGCCGGATCGATCTTCTTTTCCTTCGGCAGGGCCCCGGATGCAATGCCCGTAGAAACCACGGCGGCCGCGGCGGCTTGCGTAGCCCGCTTGAGAAACTCACGCCGTCCCAGTTCATCGTCCATTTTAGTCATTGTGCCTGTCCTCTATGTTCTATTGACAATAGCATATTTCAGACAGTTTGTGTCGGGGGCTATTTCCGACGTTCCTGCTTGCCTACTTCGGCGTCGCCTCGCCGTGGGGGTACCGGTAGTCGGCACCCGCGTTCGTCGACACTTGCCTGGTGGACCCGTCCTCCAGCGTGTAGAGGTAGAGTGACGGGCTGGCATGGTACACAATCGCTGTTTCGTCCTTGGTCCATCGAGGGTAGGCGAACCAGCGATTCGCCCCCTCCTCGTTGGCGAACGGCACGGCGTTTGTAATGGCCGGTTCCTCCGCGTCGAAGTCTGCGATGAAGAGCGTTCGACCGGTGTCTTTGTAATTGAATCCAGTCTGGTACTCGAAGCAAACCCTTTTCTCGCTCGGTGAGACACTGACACGATCGAGCAGTCCCTTCTTGGCCAACTCACAGTCGATGCGTTCGAAGCGAGGCTCTCCACCGACATTTGGCGTCATCAGGAAATAGCCGTACCCCTGCTTCGGGTGTGCCGAATGTACGAGAATTCTGCCGTCCTTGAGGCACGTGTATGCCCAGCTGTGATAGCGTTTGTCGGTGAGTGCGACCTCCTGTCCCGGTTTAGCACCCACCTTGCTCTTCATCACGTAGAAGCTGCCCGTCTCCGGGTTCTTCCGGTTCCAGATGGGGGTATTGCTTCCGTCACGCGTCCAGGTTTGATTGAAATCCGTGTGCGTCCCGTCGGTGAGCTTGTGGAAGCCCGTGCCGTCAACGTTGATAACACAAATCGCGGTTTTCCAATTGGTCACGACAGGGTCATTCTTCAATCTGCGAAAGAAGACGAGCATGTCGCCGGTCTTCGACCAGGACGGCTTGAAGTCCGAGTGGCCGGTTGTGAGCGCCTTACCTTCCGGGGTGCCATAAGTGTTAACGTGCAGTTCGCCGTTAACGAAATAAGATCCCCTAAAGGTGGTCGCCGCGGTCGCCGTTAACTGCCCTGCAGTCTTGCCGCCGTATTTGCGGAGGAGTGCGGCAATTTGTGGTCTGGTGGCTTTTATTCTTTCGAGATCCAGTTGGATCTGCAGAATCCCCGCGATAAACTTGTAAACTCCTTCCAACTCCTGGCTCCACTCTCCGGCGACTGAATCAAGCGGCGTCTCCGCCCTGATGTTTTTCGCATTCACCTCTGCGTCTTTGTCCAGGAGCAACTTCACAGTCTCGGTGCGGCAGAAGAAGGCCGCTGCATGCAGAGCGGTAGCTCCATCGTTGTTTCGGGCGTTTACATCCGCCCCTTTTTCGACCAACAGCTTGGCGGCTTCGGTTTGACCAAGAAGTGCCGCCACAATCAAGGGCGTGCTGCCTCCTGCCGGCTCCTTGGCATTGAGGTCGGTGCCTGCCGCCACGTGCTGCTTGATAGCTTCAATGTTACCCTGCGCAGCAGCCGTCCATATATCGACCGTTTGCTCCTCAGCCGTCGATTGTGCAGTCTGCCCACACCCTATGAGCAATGCGATTACCAAAATAAATGCGTTAACTTTTTTCATTGTAAGTCTCCTGATTCGACAAGTACCTCAATTCTTGAAGTTTACACCATTCCGACGAAAAGTTGTATGAGAATAACTGCCAAATACTTCCAATGCTTCATTATACTTCATCGAGCTGATTTTGGTACAGAATCTTGAACTTCAGGGTTTTGGCGTAGGCTTCGTCGCAGCATTACCCTTAGCTTCTCCCGGAGTGTTCTTGGCGCTCTTGCGGTGCTTGTTGAAGAACTCGAAGATCTGCGGCTGTTTCTCGAATGCTGGGCGGATGTGGTCGCCGTCCGGGACTTCGATATATGTATGCTCCATGCCGAGTTCCTTCATCTTTGCCACCCATTTTCGGGTTCTCGAAGCTGGAACGAGCCAGTCCTTCTCGCTCAGTTCACCGAGGTTCTCCGGGTCGCCGCGTCGCCATCGTGCACCGCGTTTACCGAGGCTCCCATACCAGCGGCGCGAGTTGTATCCCATCGGAGCCACGACAAGATAGCCGTGCTTCTCGGCCTGCTGGGTGAGGCCCGGATAGCGTATGATCTGCTGCGGATTGCTGCCGAGACCGTGCAAAGCCACCACCAGTGGCCACTTCTTTGCCTTATCGTACTTAGAGGGAACGAACAGGGCATACTCCATGTCCTTGCTGGCCTCCTTGAAATCGTACGTCCGTTTCTGAATACCGAACGTAACCTCTGAGGCAGGCTTCTTTTGAGTCTTCTCCTGCGGACTTGCCAGAGCAAACTGTCCGGCAACAGTGAGGACCAGAGCAACGAGTGCTGCTCGTGCTGTCAGAAGAGGCGATGAAGGATTATGATTCATCGTAAAGTCTCACTTTCGTTGACAGTCGCGCGCATCAGGAGGCACGTACTCGACGTCGGGTTGCAGGCGCCGCCCGAAACGTTCCACCAGTTCAGCGAGGCAAGCCCGGCAGCCCTACTGTGACTGCCAAGCCGACTCCTCGTTACTCACTTCTTTGGGTGCCGAACACGATGTTGTGGCTGGAAACCAAAGTCTAATTCTCCTGGCTTTGCTGTTGCTTCCTTTTCTCCGCTTGCTCTTTGAGAAACTGGAAAACCGATTCGGAGTCTGATTCAAAGTGGATTTGAACCGCATTGTCCTGGCAAGATAGCTGGACCTTCTGGACCAACTCTGCCAGCTTCGGCTGTTCTTCGCCGGCCAAGGCAGCAAGGGCAATGATGCCCTCCAGTATCTTGTTAATATTGCTTGCTGCTTCCTCAGACTTTGCTAACAAGCCCAAATCAATGTAAAATGTACCTTCGGCTTCGCCGATAGCCAGACCTATTGCATCCGTCTGTCCAAATCCAGCCGCTTTACCTTGCTCCTGAGCCATCTGTGCGACACCGTTCGCCGCTACTTGGAAAAAGGCACCTTGGGCATTCAGCTCTGCCTGGTCGAAAACACCACTGGCTGCATTACTTGCAGAGCCTTTCAGGACATCAACTGCCTGTGTTGCTGCATCGAGGCCGGCACTCATAACCACCAGATTCCCATTGCAAAGACATCCATACATCATTTGGCTTTCGCCACTTTTTTCATCTTCGTGCAGCCATCTATGCAGCGTGATGTCACCGTATTCAATCTCCTCATGGTGTTCATTCAATCGGACGAGAGCCAACAGTTTCTCTTCGTCAAAATTAGCATCAATTAAAACGACGGCTTCTTCACGGTCTGGGCCGTTGCCATAGACTGTCACGTCACGAACATCGTCTATGGGATGGAAGGAAAAAACCGTAGCAAAGTCATTCAGCTTCTCCTCGATTCCCAGCTTGGCCATCTCCTGACGGATAAGATGTCCGATCTGCGCGTTTCTGAACTGCTCATAGTCCAAGTGAACGACCCAATTGGCGGTAGCGCTAACCTGCTGCTTCATAAGGGGACCGGCGAATACCGGCACCGTCGACAAAAACACAACCACCATCAACGTAAGCATTGACCTTCTCATAGTTGCAATTCCTTTCTGTTCAAGGCTAATGTAATATTGTCTCATCAACTTTTCACGGTCTCGCAAGAAAAAACGTGCAATTGACAACCACTTCATTCTCTTATACACCCCACCGGGACAAAAGGTTACAGGCTTTCTTCGCAAACTGGCCATGTCAACGCAGAGTATGCAAGGTAATCCGCCTGGAGCAAGATAGACCTTACCGGCTTGAATAATCTCATTACTCTCTGCAACTTTTACTGTTAATTCACAGTCGCGATTTAGACGTTCGGCAAAACTTTCCGTAAAAAACATATTTGGCAAATGTTGAACAACGATTATGGGTGATGGAAAGTCGGCGGGCAGAGCCGGCAAAATCGATAATCACCTTCAAATAGGGTTTCCACATATCGCTACACAAATACTCCAACTGTTTCGTGCGTGGTTTGCCCAACCAGCGGAAGAACCGCAACAATGTTTTGGCCGTCCGCTTTTCTCCAACCCACAGCAACCGTAT
>JAGMDR010000257.1 GCA_023128595.1 Planctomycetota bacterium
TCAACGGCAATGTATTATGGCATAAGCACTTAGGTAATTATTGAAGAAAATCATAAAGAAGATTTTCTTCAACAATATAGGCCTAACCTGCAATTTTGCAAAAGTTCAGTTGTTAATGTATTTGAGATTTGTCCGACCAGATGAGCTGGGTCATTCAGATGAAGGGGTTTTGCCATGCTTTCTTCCAAATCCAGAAGCCTCTTGTGGGCGTCGATTGTAATTGCACTGATTCTCCCGATTTGTCCATCGGTATTCGCGGAATTCCCCACGTTCGAGTACCACCAAATCGCCCAAATCGGAAACAAGATGGGCCAGACCTCTCTCGTCGACGTCGATAAAGACGGCGACTTGGACTGGATTGCCGGCTGCAACGGCGGCGATATATGGTGGTTCGAATACAAAAGCCCCGACGATTGGGTCCGGCACACGCTCGGACAAAAAGCCCCCACCGATGTCGGCGGCACCGCATTTGACATAGACGGCGACGGATGGATCGACCAGGTCTCCGGCGGCGCCTGGTACAGAAACACAGCCAGACCCCGTGAACAGGAATTCATCAAATACGTAAACGGTGTAATACTCAGGTGCCACGACAATGTCGCCGCCGACATCGACGGCAACAAAAAACTCGACCTCGTGGCTATGAGCGACAGAAGCGCCTTATACTGGTACAAGATCCCCTCCGACCCCACGAAAAAATGGGAGAGCCACAAGATTGGCGATGCCGTCCACGGTGCGATTGACCCAGCCGGCGTTGCCGATATCGACGGTGACGGCGACAACGATGTCGTTCGCACAAACGTCTGGTTTGAGAACGCCGACGGAAAAGGAACAAAGTGGATCCCACACAAGAACATCAATTTCGGCCAGCCCGCCGCGAGATTCCCCCTGACGACAAAATCCTGGGTGATCGACCTCGACAAGGACGGAGATAACGACATTGTCCAGGCCGAGGCCGACTGCGTCAGCGGACGAGTAGCATGGCACGAAAATAAAGACGGCAAAGGCCGAAAATGGATAACACACCTCATTGCCGACAAATCGGGCCAGGACTTCCACTCGCTCGCCGTAGCCGACTTCGACAACGACGGCGACCTCGACGTCTTCTCAGGCGGTGGACCGTTGACGAAAAGCCCCCCTCATAAATGGTTCATCTGGGAAAACACCGATGCCAAAGGCCGAAAGTGGCAGCAGCACGTTATCCTCAGCGGCAAACGCTGCCACGAAGCCAAGGCAGCCGACGTCGACGGCGACGGCGACATCGACATCTGCTCAAAGCCCTGGAACGGAAATGAGCACATCTATTTGCAAAACATGTTCATCGAGCATCAGACCAAAGGAGATCGAAAATGAAACTGAACATCAAAGCCTTTGCGTTGACCTGCGGACTGATCTGGGGCCTCGGCCTCTTCATCCTCACCTGGTGGATAATCGCCTTCGAAGGAGCAACAGGCGATGTGACTTTCATCGGAAAGCTCTACAGGGGATATAGTATTACCCCCTTGGGCAGCCTTGTTGGCTTGCTCTGGGCACTCGTCGACGGAACAATCGGCGGTGCGATATTCGCCTGGCTCTATAACTTCATCGCCGCCCGAACTTCAGATAAAACAGCAGCGCAACCGTAATTACGCACCACCGTGATTCGGCGGACAGAAATCGCGTTCCTGTCGTGTTTGGCACATCGCCGCAGGTCGCCTGCGCTTGGACAGTATCCTGGCAAAACCGTCCCCAGACCTCGGCTTCGGTTACCAGTCAATCGTAGAGCCTCAAATAGAGAAAAGCCATTGTTGACGAACCACCCCTATTCGGCTATCCTAAAGACGACGTTTAGCGTATAGCATGTAGTTTTCCCTGGTTGCTCTACCGGATACGATTTTAGAGAGATTCTGTGATGTTCAAAAGGACACATAATTGCGGCCGGCTTCGTCTCAGCGACGCCGGCAAAAAGGTAGCCTTAGCCGGATGGGTCCATTCCTATCGCGACCACGGCAACCTCGTATTCATCGACCTGCGAGACAGAGAAGGCCTGACCCAACTGGTCTTCGACCCTGAAACTCAGCCTCAAGCCCACAAGCTGGCCAGAACGGTCCGCCACGAATGGGTAATTGCAGCCCAGGGTGTGGTCCAGCCCAGAACCGAAGGAATGAAAAATCCAAAGCTGCCGACCGGCGAAATCGAGGTGCTCATCCACCAACTGCAAATCCTCAACATGGCAAAAACGCCGCCTTTTGAAATAGGCGCCGCCGAAAAAACCGGCGAAGAGCTTCGCCTGACCAGCCGATATCTCGACCTGCGCAGACCCGAAATGCAGCGTAAGCTCCAAACACGCCACCGAGTTACCATTCTCGTGCGGGACTACTTCGACAAGTTAGGCTTCTGGGAGATCGAAACGCCGATGCTGGCCAAAAGTACGCCCGAGGGGGCAAGAGATTTCCTCGTGCCCAGCAGACTGCACCAAAACTGCTTTTACGCATTGCCCCAGTCGCCGCAGCTCTTCAAGCAAATCCTGATGGTCAGCGGTGTTGACAAATACTTCCAGATAGTACGCTGCTTCCGCGATGAAGACCCGCGGGCCGACAGGCAGGCCGAGTTCACGCAAATCGACGTCGAGATGAGCTTCGTCGATAGCAATGACGTCATCGGCGTTCATGAAAACATGGTGGCCCGAATCTGGAAGCAAATACTCGGTATAGATGTAAAAGTTCCTATGCGCCGATTAACGTACAAACAGGCAATGGACGATTACGGCATCGACAGACCCGACTTGCGCTTCGATATGAAGCTCAAAGACACCTCCGATATAGCCAAACAGAGCACCTTCAAGGTCTTCACTTCCGTCATAGAAAACGGCGGCGTAGTAAAAGGCCTCTGCGCACCGGCGGGCGACAAGTACTCCAGAAGCGATATCGAAAAGACCCTCACAAACTTCGTGGCCGATTACGACGCCAAGGGCCTGGCCTGGTTCAAGGTAAAACAGGAAAACGACACCACCACTCTTATTGGAGGGCTGGCCAAGTTTTTCAGCCCCGAATTGCAGCAGCAGCTATTGCAGCGATTCGACGCAAAAGACGGCGACCTGCTTTTGTTCATTGCCGACAGCGAAGCAGCCGCCAACAAAGCTCTGGCCCCGCTGAGGTGCAAAATTGCCCGTGACCTGAAGCTCTATGACCCGGAAAGCTTCGAGTTCGTCTGGATAGTGGAATTCCCGCTGTTCGAGTGGGATGAGGATGAAAAACGCTACGATTCGCTCCACCATCCGTTCACCTCTCCCGTCGAAGAGGATATCGACAAGCTCGATACCGACCCCGCCAACATTCGCTCCCAGGCCTACGACATCGTCGTCAACGGCTCGGAGATCGGCGGCGGCAGTATTCGTATCCACGACCCGAAAGTTCAGGCGAAAGTTTTCGACCTGCTCAATATATCGAAGGCCCAGGCACAGCAGCGGTTCGGCTTCTTCCTCAAGGCCCTCGAATACGGCGCTCCCCCGCACGGCGGAATAGCCTTCGGCCTCGACAGACTTGTTATGCTCCTGGCCGGCACGGACAATATCAGGGATGTCATCGCCTTTCCCAAGACCCAGCGAGGTCAGTGCCTCTTGACCGACGCCCCCGGCGAAGTGGACCAAAAGCAGCTCGATGAGCTGAACCTGCGAGTACAGAGACACTCGCATATTATCGAAGAAAAAGCAGACGAACAGAGTTGAAAAACACCAAATCAAACAATGTTTAGCGTTTAGCCTATGGCCTTTCGCTTCGTCTGCGCGACATAAAATACTCGGTACTAAACACAAGCTTATGCGGCTTAATTTGAATAAAATTTGGAAAACCTTGGAGTTCCTTCGGTTGTGGCCTCTGTCACTGGCGGAAAAGTGCAGGCTCGCCTTCGGTGCCGCCGTTATCTTCATCTTGGCCCTTGCTCTGCTCTTGCCCTACATCTGGATGGGCCAGCTCACGAAAAAAGGCCTGCTCGATACCAATAAGGCAAAAGCCGAAACGCTGTTGCTGCGTGTGCACTTCCGACTGAAAGATTCCCCCCAGGCCGCTCTGCCGTCGCTAAGCAATACCGGAGCGGTGGCGGATGTGAACAACTCTGAAATACGCTGGGTTTACTTTGCAAAAGACAACGAAGAACAGCTACAGCAGCTCACCGAAAAACAGAAACAGATGATTGAATCTTTAAAAACCGCCGAAGCCAGAGACGATGACATCACGCTCACCAAAGAGCACGGCATCCTCCGGAGCAGCTACGTGAAAATTTTCAGGGCAACAGACGGCTGCATAACCTGCCACTATCCGCAGGGCTCCGCCACCGCTTTTTCGCTCAATGAGCCCGTAGGGGCGGTAGTGATCCAGGCCCGCCGCGTCGGCGGCGAAATCAGCAAAACGGTCTTTCTAAACCGCATCTGGATTGGCGTTTCATGGCTGATCGGAGGCGCCGGCGCCATCGTTGCCTTCTATTGGATAACCCAGCGGGTAATCCTCCGGCCCATCCGCCAGCTCCGCGCACTTGCAAACAACGTCGCAGAGGGCAACCTCGACATAAGAAGCTCGATAGCAACCCGGGATGAATATGAAAAGCTCGCCACCGCTTTCAACCACATGCTCGACGGACTCCAGGCAGCCCAGGAAAAACTCAGACAGGCAAACAAACAGCTCGACGCCAAAATCATCCAACTTTCCGAACGCAACATCGATCTCTTCAAAGCCAACAAGGTCAAGAGCGAATTCCTCGCCAACATCTCCCACGAGTTCAGAACGCCTCTCAACGCCATAATGGGCTTCGCACAGGTCCTGCGGGATAAGCCTAAAGTCTTAAAAACCGACAAGGGTAAAAAATACGCCGAGAACATTATCACCAGCGGAAACAGACTCTTAAATATGATTAACGACCTGCTGGACCTGGCAAAGACCCAGGCCGGCAAAATGGAGATGCACATCGAAGAAACCTCCGCAACAAAACTGTGCGAAGGCCTGGTCGCCTCGTTCTCACTGCTGACAAAGAAAAAGAAAATCAAGATCGAACACACCATCGACCCCAACATCCCAATCCTCACCACCGACGCGGGCAAGGTCCAGCAAATACTCTATAATTTCCTCAGCAACGCAGTAAAGTTCACGCCTGCTCGCGGCAGAATCGAAGTCCGGGCCAATATGCTCGACGAAAAGACCGTCCGCTTTACCATAAGCGATACAGGCTGCGGCATCGCAGAAGACGACAAGGAAAAAATCTTCGAAAAATTCAACCAGGCCGACGGCTCTATAACCCGCGAATCCACAGGCAGCGGCCTGGGACTGACCATCAGCAAGGAGCTGGCAGCCATGCTCGCAGGAACCATCGGCCTCGATAGCGAGCTCGACATCGGCTCAACCTTCTGGCTCGACATCCCCGTCACGCTCAGCCCCGAACAGACCAAAACCAAAATTAGAACTTGAGCGGCACAACAGTTGCCGGGTGTGTTCTTTCTCATTAGACTATGAGACAAATCAACTATCCTCTAAGCTTTAGGAGCAATGTTATGCCTCTGGTATCTGTTTGTTGGTTCTTTCTGTTATGCTTGGGTCTCCCAGTCTCCTCAGCCCAGGCCGGCGAAACTCATCCCTTCTCCGTTCACGATATGCTCGCGATGGATCGCATCTCCGACCCGCAGGTCTCGCCCAACGGCGAGCAGGTCGTCTTCACCTTGCGAACAACCGACCTCGAAGCCGACAAGGGCCTCACCGATCTCTGGACGGTTCGCACCGACGGCACAGGCCTTCGCCGCCTGACCTCCCACGCCGCCGGCGACTCCAGCGGCCGCTGGGCCCCCGACGGCAAGTCCATATACTTTCTATCTAACCGGTCCGATTCGTCACAACTCTGGCGGATTCGCATCGATGGCGGCGAAGCCGAGCAGATTACAGATCAACCTCTCGACGTGGCGAACCTGCTCGTCTCCGGCGACGGAAAGCACATAGCCTTCACGATGGAAGTCTTCCCCGGCTCCAGCCCAACCCAAACGAAGGAAAAACTCGACGAGATAGAAGGGAAAAAAACCACCGGACGAATCTACGAGCGAATATTCGTTCGTCACTGGGACACCTGGAAAGATGGCCGGCGCTCACATCTGTTTGTGATGCCCGCAGCCCAAGCTGAGCCTGTCGATGTAATGCTCGCTATGGATGCCGACACCCCGTCCAAACCCTTCGGCGGACCCGAGGAAATCACGTTCACTCCCGACGGCAGGGCGGTTATCTTCTCCGCCCGCGATGTAGGTGAGCAAGAGCCCTGGTCAACGGACTTCGACCTTTACTTGGCCCCCATTGACGGCTCCAAACCACCCAAATGTCTGACCGGGAAAAACGAGGCCTGGGATACCAATCCGCTCTTCTCACCCAACGGCAAGACCCTGGCCTACCTGGCTATGGCAAGGCCCGGCTACGAATCCGATCGCTTCCGAATCGTCCTGCGTACCTGGCCGAGCGGCGAAGAGCGCCTTCTAACCGAAAGCTGGGACCGCAGCCCTTCGTCGTTCTGCTTTTCGCCGGACGGAAAAAAGATTTACGCCACCGCAACCAATACGGGCCAAAGGTCCCTGTTCGCCGTCAACGTCAAAACAGGCGCTGTCCAAACCGTCGTCAAAGAAGGCTCCGTCCGTTCGACCGGCACCGCGGCAGATAAGATTATCTACGGCTCAAACAACCTGCGCTCACCGACCGAACTCTATTCGGTCAATCCCGATGGCAGCGATGTCCGAAAGATCACTAACATCAACGCAGAGAAAATCGCCGCTGCCCGTATGGGCGAATATGAGCAGTTCACTCTTAGAGGATGGAACGATGAAACGGTTTACTGCTACGTAGTCAAGCCGGTTGATTTCAATCCGCGCAAGAAGTACCCGGTGGCCTTTCTGATTCACGGAGGTCCGCAGGGCTCTTTCGGCAACTCCTTTCATTACCGCTGGAACCCGCAGGCCTACGCAGGAGCTGGCTACGCCGCCGTAATGGTCGATTTCCACGGCTCAACCGGATACGGACAGGCCTTCACCGATGCTATCCGAGGCGACTGGGGCGGAAAGCCCCTCGAAGACCTCAAGAAAGGTCTGGCCGCCGCCCTGAAACGCTATCGGTGGATGGATGGCGACAGGGTAGCGGCATTGGGAGCTTCCTTCGGTGGTTATATGATCAACTGGATTGCCGGAAACTGGCCCGAGCGCTTCCGCTGCCTCGTAAACCACGATGGCAACCTCGACGAGCGTATGGCCTACTTCGACACCGAAGAGCTCTGGTTCCCCGAGTGGGACCACCTCGGCACACCCTGGAACAACCCGCCCGGCTACGAAAAGCACAACCCCGTAAACCACGTCAAGAATTGGAAAACCCCCATGCTCGTCATCCACGGAGCATTGGACTTCCGAGTCGTCGACACCCAGGGCCTGGCCACCTTCAACGCCCTCCAGCGCCTCGGCATCCCCAGCAAACTGCTCTACTTCCCGGATGAGAACCACTGGGTCCTAAAGCCCAACAACTCCATCCTCTGGCACGAAACGGTAATCGCCTGGCTCGACCAGTGGCTAAAACAATAAAAGCGTCCAGCAAAAAGAACAGCCCCTTTCTGTCGTTCCCGCAAAGCCCCGCAAGCGGCCCTGGGGGCTTGTGCCCGTGAAAGCGGGTAGTGGGAATCCAAATCATCAATAGTTGACATGCGCCTTACCCGAGAGAATACTATTTGCAATGCTTCGCCGCAGACTTTGCCGAACTTCTGACTGTCGGCAAGCGTATAGTATTGTGGGACTGGTTAAAGCGGGCCGGGATGTCTTCTCAGACGCCTCCTCCTTTCCCGGCCCGTTTTCCTCAAATCTGCGAACCTCGCCAAATGCCCTTGATTGTGTTCGCGGATGTCGGTATAATTGTAATTCGTCCCGCTGGGAACGAGTCGCCAGGTACGAACCGAAAGGCACGCTGATGACCGGAAAATCTGTTAGGGCTGTTTTCCCGGGCTCCTTCGACCCGATTACGAACGGGCATCTGGACGTCATCGAACGAGGCATAAAGCTCTTTGACGAGCTTATTGTTGCGGTAGGGCGAAGCCCTGTCAAAAACTCGCTTTTCACGCCCGAAGAGCGGGTGGAGATGATAGCCGAATTGACTGCCGATATGCCCGGCGTCTCGGTGGAGAGCTTTGACGGGTTGACCGTTGAATACGCCGCCCAAAAAGAGGCAAACGTCATTCTCCGAGGCCTGAGAAGTCTAACCGATGTGCATTATGAGTTCAAGCTCGCTATGACCAACCGCGCCGTCGCCGGCATAGAAACGGTCTTTGTTATGACTTCTGAGCAATATGGCTTCACCAGCTCGACCCTGATTCGCGAAGTCGCAACCCTGGGCGGCAACATCTCGAACCTCGTTCCGAAAAACGTCTATGATCGCTTGCAGAAACGCCTCAATAAGAAAAAATAATACGAAATTCGATATTTCGCGTCAGGTGCGGTTGTCATTGCCGGCGCAACGAGGCAGTCTATTTAGCCTGCGGTTTTACCACAGGTTTGCCTTAGAAAACCACACTTGACAGACTGCTATTAGTCTTCAGATTGGAGTCTTTGCTTTGTTCACGGTCAGTGTCAAAATGAGCTTTCGGGCATCGCATCAATTGGCCTTGCCGGACGGCTCAATAGAGTCCGCACACACCCATAACTGGTCCGTTCTTGCCGAGATCGGCAGTGAAAAGCTCGACAAGATGGGTGTTGTGATGGATTTTCACAGACTCAGGGCCCTACTTGGTGGTATTCTCGCCGAGTTTGATAATTCGCATTTGGGTGCGATGGCCTATTTTCAACGGGACAACCCGTCGGCAGAGAACGTAGCCGCCTGCATTTATGAAAAGATCGAGCCAAAACTGCCCGAAGGTGTTGATCTGCAAAGCGTCAGGGTCGGTGAGGAGCCGGGTTGTTGGGCAAAGTTCGCCAAATAGAAAAATCGTCCTGTAGTCGATTTCCAAATTTGACGATTACTTGGGCAGGATTCTGGTATAATACGGGATGGTGCGATATGCTATGTCAGATTTGTAACAATAAGGATGCGACTATTCACCTGACCGAGATTACAGACGGCGCCCGCTCCGAGATGCACATCTGTGAGCAATGTGCCGCCGAGCAGGGTATAGCCGTCAAGAGCCATATCCCCATAAATGAGCTGCTCAGCAGCCTCCTTGCCGTCCAGCCCAGCGACGATGAGCTCTCCGATCCTTCGGAGCAGCAGGCCGCGTGCCCGATCTGCGGCTTTACGCTCGACCAATTCCGCAAGGAGGGGGTCTTAGGCTGTCCAAATGATTATGAGGTGTTCGAAAAGTCGCTTCGCCCCCTCGTCGAAAAGGCCCACAACGGACAAACAGCCCACTGCGGCAAGCTCCCTTCGAGAACTTCGCTCGATACGAAAAAGCAGATAGAGCTCCTGGGCCTGCGCCGGCAGCTCGAGGCCGCCGTCCAAAATGAGGATTACGAGCTGGCAGCAAAACTACGCGATAAAATAGGTGAAAGTGAAAAATAGTACGCTTTGCGTCCTATGCGAAACGCAAAGCCATTTACGCACTACAAAATATGAAACTGACTGACATTAGTGGCGACATAAATGAGTGGTTTGACGGCTCCGGGCCGTTGTCCGACATCGTTATATCCTCACGGATTCGTCTGGCGAGAAACCTGGCAGGCCATAAATTCCTCAGCCGGTGCTCAACCGCTGAAAAATCCGAAATACTCAAAAAGCTAAAAGACGTCCTGATGTCGCTCGAATTAGGCGATAAAGTCTATTACATCAGTGTCGATAAAGCCCCCACTTTGAGCAGAAATTTCCTCGTCGAGCGACATCTTATCAGCCGACACCACGCCTTCGGCAAAGGCCCCCGAGGAGTCGTCCTGGCCCAGCGCGAGTTCTTCACCGCTATGATCAACGAAGAGGACCATCTGCGAATCCAGGTCCTCAAAGCCGGATGTCAGCTCTCCCAGTGTGCAAAGCAGATAAACAAGATCGACGATATGATTGAGCAAAAGGTCGATTATGCCTTCAGTCCTCGCTTCGGCTACCTGACGGCCTGTCCTACTAATCTGGGCACCGGAATAAGGGTCTCGGTAATGCTCCATCTGCCGGCACTTAAAATGACCGGCCAGATCGAGAAATTCTTCAACGCCGCTAAGGATATGAGCCTCGCCGTCAGAGGACTCTTCGGCGAGGGAACCGAGGCCGCCAGCGATCTCTATCAACTGTCCAATCAGGTAACGCTCGGCGTCTCGGAGTCGCAAATCGTCTCGCAATTTGAAAACGACATCATTCCCGAAGTAATCGAGTACGAAAACGTTGCCCGAAACCACCTGCTCTCCAAGGACACCCACGTCCTCGACGATAAAATCTCCCGTGCGATGGCACTGCTGCAGAACGCCCACTTGATAAGCTCCCAGGAGGCCCTGTTCCTGCTGAGCCACCTGCGACTCGGCATCAACATGCACGAGCACATGGGGGCCTCAACTCCCGCCATAGAAAGGCTTTGCACGCTCTGCGGCGCCACCAAAGCCAAAGGACGCCCGGCTATTTCCATCGCAACCATAAACCGCCTGTTTATGCTCACTCTCCCCGCTCATCTCCAGTTAAACCACGGCGAAACCCTCGATCCGACCGATAGAGACGCACTCCGGGCACAAATCATCCGCTCAGCACTCAACCAGCAAACCTAAATCCTAACAGCCTGCCAAATCATCCTCTCCCATTTATCCTCCCCATTTGAATTTGTCCTTCGACGTTGCCCAAGATGGTGAGCCTGTCCAACCATCGCGCAGCTATACCACAACTTTACACTTTACACTTTGAACTTCCAACTCCCTCCCTCGAAAGAGCCCGGGAGGGCCGTTGCGGTCGCGCCAATAGGATAGATGCTCACAAGCAAAGGGCCGTTTAGCTCAGGCGTCAGCCCTTTGTCCAAACCCCACCCGACACCCACCCCCAAAAATATTTGCAAAAATTCTTGAAAATCCGTGGAATTTTCCACCCCAAATCTCGCACTGTATAGTAGTTATCCCTCTAAAACGTCAGAAAAGGCAGTCTTCCTGCCTTCTAAGCCATGTAGGGTCCGATATTTCGCACAAATTCAACTTCAAAAGACCGGCAAAATGTGGTATCCTATTCTTTGCAACGATTGCCGGACACCTTCGCTGATTTCTCATCGCGCGGCTCATCTGTGCAGGCCCGGCTATGGACACTGGCCGGACTGGAGGTAGATTAGGATGATTGGAACGAGAAGTTCAAATCTGTTGGGCGGGGTCGCTATACTCTTAATCATCTGCTGTTTGGGGACAGGCAGCTTATGCGTAGATACTGCTCTGGCTTTGTCTGGTTCAGGGACTGAAGGAGAACCCTGGCTAATACAGTCATTAACAGACTTTGATGAGTTTGCTGCTGATTCTAATTACTGGGACGACTATACGAGATTGGACACGGATGTCAATCTGGCCGGGCGAACCTACTCCACCGCCGTTATCGCCCCAGATACGAATAATGCCAATTATTCTTTTGACGGGACTGCCTTTACCGGCGTCTTTGACGGGAACGACCGTAAGATAACAAACCTGACTATCGACGACGGCGGGGCCGGTAACGATTATCTGGGCCTTTTCGGCTATACCGGTGACGGCGAAGTCAGGAACCTGGCGCTTGCACGCGGCTCTGTCAGCGGTGATAGGTTTGTCGGCGGCCTGGTGGCGGGAAATCATGATGGCAGTGTCTCTAATTGCTATTCTACCGGCTCTGTAAGGGGAACCTCGTCGGATGTCGGCGGCCTGGTGGGGAAGAATTATTACGGCACTGTTTCGAACTCTTATTCTACCGCTGATGTCAATGGTGTCGAGGATGTCGGCGGACTGGTGGGGGATAATAGTGGCGGTGTCTCGAACTGCTATTCTACCGGCGATGTCAGCGGAACGGGGTGGTCTGTCGCCGGCCTGGTGGGATCGAATGGTGGAGGTGTCTCGAACTGCTATTCTACCGGCGATGTCAGTGGTGGTTGGTCTCTCGGCGGACTGGTGGGGTTGAGTTACTATGGCAGTATCTCGAACTGCTATTCTACCGGAGATGTAGGCGGTAAAGACTATGTCGGCGGCCTGGTGGGGTTAAATTTCGGCACTATCTCGAACTGCTATTCTACCGGCGATGTCATCGGTCACGCCAATGTCGGTGGCCTGGTGGGGGCAAATGGAGGCAGTGTCTCGAACTGTTATTCTACCGGTGATGTAAGCGGTGATGTTGGTGTCGGCGGCCTGGTGGGAGCAAATGGTGCCCATGTCTCGAACTGCTATTCTACCGGCGATGTTAGAGGTAATACGTATGTCGGTGGCCTGGTGGGGGCAAATGGAGGCAGTGTCTCGCACTGCTATTCTACCGGCGATGTCAACGGAACCGACGAGCGTGTCGGCGGCCTGGTGGGGAGTAATGTCGGCAGTGTCTCGAACTGCTTCTGGGACACCGACACCCAGACCCACGGCGTAACCGTCAGTATCGGTTATAATAGCGGCACAGCTACCAATCTGGCAGGCCTGCCCACCGCACAGATGCACACCAGAACTACATTTACCGACGCCGGCTGGGACTTTGTTAGTGTCTGGGACCTTACTTGCGAGGGGATGAACTATCCGAGGTTCATCTGGCAAATAGCATCTGCAGATTTTCTATGTCCGCACGGGGTTGATTTTAGAGATTACTCATTCTTTGCTAATCACTGGCTGGATAGCAATTGCAGCGGTGCTAATGACTGTGAGGGAACTGACCTGGATTTTTCCGATGGAGTTGATTGGGCGGATATCAAGATATTTTTCGACCACTGGCTCGAAGGCAAGGGTAACTGAACAACAACCAGTCGATATCAATTTCCTCGACCTGTGCATCGTAGCAGAGTAGTGGATGAACGAGGATGACTAATCCCCCAACCTCTGCCTTATGCCTTATACCCTTCTGTTCTTGTGTGTTCTACCCCCTCTACGCTCCACGCTATACGCTCCCCGCTTTCTAAATTTTTCACTTGACATCCAACTCTCTTTCGTGTATAATGCCTATCAAACTAATAGCGGATCATTGATATTCAATACTCACCACCCGGTTCCCAACCCGAACCAACATAACCCATTGCCTCACAAGTAATTATGAACAGACAAACCAACAACGAAAACACCCATCCCGACAACGTCGCGATTCCACAATTTTCCACTTTCCACTTTGACTTTTGCACTCTCAACCAATCCCGCCCCGCCGGAAATCCATCTTCTGTCTTCTGCGGCGCTCTACATCTGTCGAGAACTCTCTACATTTGTAGAGAGAACTCTACAAATCAGCCCCTTTTTATGCAAAACAAACCC
>JAGMDR010000258.1 GCA_023128595.1 Planctomycetota bacterium
CAAGGTGTATTCTTTCGCGTCGTGAAGCCGATTTCGCCTTGGTCGATTACGCCCCCGAGGGCGACCCCAACGGCGATTGTGTGGTCAACTACAGAGAGATTGAGGTAATGACGCGCGACTGGCTGCTTACCGATTCTAATGTTTACGCAACTGCGCCGGACGGTGCTAATCTTGTGGCGCACTACAAGTTTGAGGAAGCAAGCGGAACATTATACGATGAGAGTGATAATCATAATGATGGCACAGCTTTTGATGGTGTGCTTTATCAGCAGATTGGTCAGGAAGGGTATGCTTTGGGGTTCGACGGAATCGATGATCGTGTTGAAGTAGGGGATACTGGAAGACCATCCGACACGTTTAGTTTTGGAGGATGGCTGAAAACATCAGCTACACATCAAATAGATCCGGAATCAACAGCCGGCGTAGGTGGAACCGCAGGTCAAAGATATGCATTTGACCCAAGCCACGGAGGAGATCTCAATGCAGGAGCCGGATTATCTGTGGGAACGAACGGTATTTCAGTCTACGAGCATGGTAGTAACTACATGCCTGCAACTGCTGTATACGCAGCCGAGATAGGAGATGATTGGAATCACATCATGGTGGTTTATAACAATAAGCAACCAACAATTTACCTTAACGGTGAAGCAGTTCGCACAGGCCTTACTTGCCCAAGAGCAATAGTAAATGCGCCCATTCAATTTGGTGGGATGAGTTATGGTTTTCTTGAGGGCCTGATGGACGAGGTCCGGATCTACAGCTATGCTCTCTCGGCGGAAGAGGTTGTGTGGACTATGGGTGTTGTCAATGTGTATACTGAGTTGATATCTCCCGCTAACCTCTCCGATAACGAGCCGGTGAACGAGAAGAAGGTGAACTTCCTCGATTATGCCATGTTGATGCAAAGATGGCTTGATGAGGATCTGTTTCCCTAATCGGCGTTGAAAGTAGCTAACTTGGCTTACCTGATGGGATAGCCGAGAGGATTTGCACCAGTCCGGGGCCTATACTGATTAGTTCGGTATAGGCCCCGGTTGTTTGTGGGCCTTGTATAGTGCGTGACGTGGCTTGAGCATCGTGGGGGGCGCGATGGATACCGCAGCGGGAAAAGTCTTTTCTTCATAGGATTCAGTCTGTACAATGCGTAGGTGCATTGTGACGGCTGGATGATCTTACTGTGGTTTGCCTTTGACATATTGGGCGCGATGTACGGCGGGGCGAGAGTGGCCTATCTGGCTCACATTGGCGGATTTGTGGCAGGGTTCGCTCTGGCGGTTCTGCTACTGAAGACTAAGGTGATTGCTATGGAGAGGGACGAGAAGTCGATTTTGGAGCTGTTGGGGCTTGAAAAGAAAGATACACCTGCAGAACGAAGGGGTGATTATGCCTACTGGCAGCAGGAGTGGAGAGGCGAGGAAAAGGGCCCGGGCGACGAGAAACAGCAGATGCAAAAAGAAGCGCTTGAGCGGCAGGCTGCGGCCTTTGAGACGCAGGAACCTCCGGAGCGGTTTATTCACTTTACGTGCCGGTGCGGGCAGCGAATTAAGATGCCCGGCAAATATGCGGGACTGATCGGGCGATGTCCCAAGTGCTCTGCACGGCTGAAGATACCGGCGGGACAAGAGGATATCGAATGATGGTTTTCGAGTGCCGGCCGGCGAGCTTAAGATGCCCGGAACACGGGGAAATGGGGGTGATTATTGGGCGTAAAAAAATGTGGAAAATAGTTTGAAGAAAACAGGAGGCTGAGATGTATATTACTGTGAGAACGAAGTTTGTGGGCTACAGTTGAGCTGGTGCAGCCTTGTTTTGGAGCCTGAGAAATTGACAAGCTTGCCTCAAGAAGAACTGGTAGTAATGCAGCGTTGTCGGGGGGGCTCAAGAGAGGCGTTTGAAGTCTTCGTGAACAGGTATATGAAAGACGCCTATTTCATCGCGCTGGGGCTTGTCGGCAACCGAGAGGATGCCCTTGATTTGTCCCAGGAGGCCTTCGTTCGAGCATATCGGAACATCAAACAAGTCAAGCCGGGGCGAAAATTCTTCCCATGGTTCTATCAAATACTGAAGAACCTCTGTATCAGCCACCTGAGAAAGAGGAGATACAGGCGGGCGAGCTCTCTCGATGCGGAGGATTGCCCGGAAGTGGCGGCCTCGGCGGATGTCTTCTCGCCGGACGTTGTGGCCGACAGAAATGAGGTCAAAGGCAAAGTGTGGGAGGCAATCGGCAAGCTGGATGAAAAGCACCGCGAGGTGATTATATTGCGCCACTTTCGGGCTATGTCATACGACCAGATCGCCGAGGCGCTTTTTTGTAACAAGGGCACGGTAACGAGTCGTTTGTACTATGCCCGTAAGAGACTGCAAGAATTGTTGGAAACAGGGAAAGGAGGTGGCACAAGTGGCCTGCGATGACTACAAAGACCTGCTGATGAGCTACCTTGACGATGAGCTGAGCGCAGAGCAGAGGCGTCAGTTCGAAGAACATTTGGCCGGGTGCCCCGACTGTGCCGGTGAACTCGAGGAGTTCAAGAAACTCAAAGCGATAACCGATGAGGTGGCTCTGGTCGAGCCGGAAGATCGGATCTGGCAGGATTACTGGAGTAATATCTATAACAGGATAGAGCGCGGCATCGGGTGGATTATGTTCTCGGTGGCGGCTGTCGCGCTGGCAATCTACTGTGGGTTCAGGGCGATAGAAGAGCTCATTAGAGATACTGGTGTGGAGGTGGCCTTGAAAGTTGGCTTACTGGCGCTTATAGCAGGTCTGGCAATACTGTTTGTGTCGGTTATGCGTGAGAGGCTCTATTTCTGGAAAAGGGATCGGTACAAGGATGTAAAGAGGTAAGGAAATGTTATTATCCGAGACTCACGGGCAGGATGCCCGTGCCACGTTTGTGATGTAAAGAGGTAAGGAAATGTTATTATCTGAGACTCACGGGCAGGATGCCCGTGCCACGTTTGCGATGTAAGGAGATAAGGCAATGCTTTTATCCACAACAGATGAGATAGTCGGCAAGAAGACGGTCAGGCACGTAGGGCTCGCCAAAGGCAATACAATTCGCGCCCGGCACATAGGCAGGGACATTATGGCGATACTGCGCCATATAGTCGGGGGCGAGATAACCGATTATACCAAGATGATGGCCGAATCGCGCGAGCAGGCAATCGACAGGATGATTGAAGACGCTCAGAAGATGGGCGCCAATGCGGTTGTAAAGATGAGCTTTTCGACGTCGATGATTATGGGGGGGGCGTCGGAGATTTTAGCATACGGAACGGCCGTAGTAGTTGAGTGAGTGCTATTCGGACCGGAACAGCGTTTATGTCGGTTTTTATGAAAGGTTGGGCAAATGTTGGACGCGATAAAAGAGTATCTAAAACCGGAGTTGATATGGTTCCTGTTAGGGCTGGCGCTGCTGATTACGGAGTTTGCGATGCCGGGACTGATAATATTCTTCTTCGGTGTCGGCGCGTGTATCGTGGCGATTGTGTGCCTTTTGAGCAGTTATGTGGCAGGCTCAATAAACACCCAACTGATAATATTCATCGGCTCCTCGGTCGCCTCCCTTTTGCTCCTGCGCAGGTGGCTCAAGGGGATATTTCTGGGCCACACGGTCTCAAAGCAGGATCTAAGACAGAATCTCGAAGAATTTGTGGGCCAAAGAGCGGTTGTCGTGGATAAGATCGTGCCCAAGGCGGGCGGCAAGGTGGAATTTCACGGGACGAGCTGGGAGGCCCAGGCCGAGCAAGAGATCGCAGCCGGAGCTGTGGTTGAGATTATCGGGAAGGACAACATAACACTTAAGGTCAAAGCTCTATAAAAGAAAGGAGAGTCATCATGTTGGCATTGGAATCAGGAGCACTGACAATCATCTTGGGAGGCATTATAGCCTTTGCGCTCGTTGCGCTGGCGTTGAGCATCAAGATAGTGCCGCAGAAAAAGGCGTATATCGTCGAGCGTCTGGGTAAGTATTCGACGACTCTTGAGGCGGGGTTTCACGTACTTGTGCCGATTTTCGACAAGGTTGCCTACACACACACGCTAAAAGAGCAGGCGGTGGACGTTCCGCCGCAGGCGTGCATCACCAAGGACAATATCGCTGTGGAAGTTGACGGCATCCTTTATATGCAGGTGTCCGATCCGAAGAAGGCATCCTACGGGATAGACAACTACCGGTTCGCGGCGACACAGCTTGCCCAGACGACGATGAGAAGTGTTATGGGCAAGCTCGACCTCGACAGGACATTCGAAGAAAGGGAGACCATAAACAGCGTAATTGTGGAGGCCGTGGACAAGGCCTCGGACCCCTGGGGTGTTAAGGTGACGCGATACGAGGTCAAGAACATTCTGCCTCCCCAGAGCATCAAGGATGCGATGGAAAAGCAGATGCGTGCCGAGCGGGAAAAGCGCGCGAACATTGCCGAGTCCGAAGGCGACAGGCAGGCAAGGATAAACCGCGCCGAAGGCCAGAAGCGCGAAATGATCGAAAAGTCCGAGGGCGAAAAGCAAAAACGCATCAATGAGGCCGAAGGCCGGGCCGTCGAGATTCTAAAAGTTGCCGAGGCGACGGCGAACGGGATACGGGAGATCGCAAAAGCGATAAATGAAAAAGGCGGCGTCAACGCAGTGAATCTGCGCATCGCCGAGCAATACCTCAATGAATTCGGCAAGCTCGCGAAGACCAACAACTCGATTATAATACCCACGGACCTCGCCGATATTGCCGGCGTCATCAAAGCGGCAGCCTCGGTGATTAAGGACCAGACCCCGACAAAGAGCGGCGAGGCCGCATAGAAGAACCGGCGAACAAAGCCTGCTGCCAATCCGCAGCAGGGTTCTTCTTATTCAAAGGACTTGAGCAGGGAAGTGCCGGATCGAGACCAACAGGTATGACCCGGTCCCAGGGGAATGTGGCAGTGGAAATAGGCTTACGGGTTCTGGCGTTGATAATTGACTGCGTGGTATGATAGTATGTGTGAGACGCAGGTGGAGTTTAAGCCTCGCGTGCGCCTTACGAAAACGCAGAAAAGGTTCCGTCAATATATGAAGGACCGGCAGAAAAGCCAATAATGGCCCTAACCCCAAAGCCGTATCATTGACGATATGACAAATGAGATTGTACTTTTGAACATATTTGCCCGCAAGCAGCCGTACAGGAGTAACCTATGCCCGAAAAGGACTTCGTCATGGCCCTGGCCAAGTTAGTGATTGCCGCCGCTTGGGCTGACGGCCAACTGCAAAACGAAGAAATCAACTCATTGAAAGACCTGCTCTTTGCCCTCGAAGGAGTAACCGGCGCCGATTGGGCCGAGCTGGAGATCTTTATGGATTCGCCGGTCGGGCCGGAGGAGCGGGAGAGGCTGCTTGGCGAGGTCCTGGAGCAAATCAAATCGGACGAGGATAAAGAGTTAGTGGTGGCGACTCTGGAGGGCCTGGTCCGGGCAGATGGGGTAGTTACCGACCAAGAGCAGGGGCTCCTTGAGGAAATCAGAAACAGTGTTTCAGACGTTAGCACAGGTGTGCTCGGAAAACTTTCGAAAATGATAAAGGGTGCTGTGGCCAGGCGCGGCGAGAAATACGGCTCGGCTGCTCAAAGAGACGACCAAATCGACGACTACATCAAGAACAGGATTTACTATCAGCTCAAATCGCAAAGCGAAGAAATTGATCTGCCGGAGCAAACTCTCAGGAAGCTCTGCCTTGCCGCAGGCCTTCTCGCGCGGATTTCAGCGGTGGATTCTGGAATCTCAGACGAGGAGAAACAGACTATCGAGAACACCCTCGTCGCGCAGTGGGGCCTGTCCCACAAAAAGGCCCGCGTGGTTGCACAGATTAGCTGCGACCGGACATTGAGGGGACTGGACAACTTTCGTCTTGCGCGGGGGTTTTTCGAGTGCACAACTATCGACGAGAGGAGAAATTTTCTCAAATGCCTGTTCCAGATAGCCAACGCGTCGGACAAGACCTCATACGATGAGACCGAAGAGATTCGCAAGATTGCCAATTCGCTCAAGCTGACGCACAAAGATTTTATAGAAGCGAAACTTACGATACCCGATGAAGACAGGGAAGTTCTGTGAGGGATGTGATTGCGATGGTTGGGATTATATCGCAGCCTGATACACGGAAGAAACTGGAAATACTCAGCGCTGATTCGCAGTACGACTTAGCGTGCGCGTGCAGCGCCAACAAAGACGAGCACCGCACTCGAAGCAGCGACGGGCGATGGGTATATCCGGTAACTCTGCCGAACGGCGGCAAGAGCACGCTGTTCAAGACGCTAATCTCGAACATCTGCACGAACGACTGCAAATATTGTCCGCTGAGGCAGCAGGAGGATGTCCGCAGATGCAGCCTTGGCGTGGCCGAAACCGCTAAGGTATTTCTGGATTACTATAATCGGCGCAAGGTTTTCGGGCTGTTTCTAAGCTCCGGGGTCATAGGATCGGCTGATGCGACGATGGACAAGCTCAACGGCGTAGCGAGGTTGCTGCGGAAAAAGCACGGCTTCAAGGGATATATTCATCTCAAGGTAATTCCCGGGGCGAGCGACGCGGCGGTAGAAGAAGCGGTTTCGCTTGCCAGCGCGGTATCGCTCAATATCGAGACGCCCGGGGCGAAGAACCTGGCGAAGCTCTCGAACAAGAAGAGGTACATCGAGGATATTATCGACCCGATCAAGCTCATCAGCAGGCTAACCGGCAAGGGGACGAAATACCAGAGGGTCAAGCAGAC
>JAGMDR010000259.1 GCA_023128595.1 Planctomycetota bacterium
AGCGAAGCGACGAAGCAATCTCGAAGTCTGGGATTGCTTCGCTGCGCTCGCAACAGGCTCCGCAATCTTGATTTTCGAGTGTTTGAGATTGCCACGGTCCCCAGGGGGCCTCGCAATGACACAGAAACGCAATTTATACCCCCTGAGTGGTTACGATATTTCTTTGTACTCTCGGCGTTCTCCGCGGTAAATCAAATGCCGGGTTCGTCCGTCTTAATTGGTGAATCGTGACTGGTGACTGGTTATTGGTGAACGGTGACTGGATACTTGATGCTCGATGCTGGATTCCCGCCGATTTTTTTGTAAACAAACGCCCGGTTATGCGTTCTATTATATAGACTCGTAGCGTGGCCTTTAGCCCGCCATTGTACGACATACGACATACGACATACGACATACTAATATGACAGAGCCTTTATCAACCCAAAATCTGAGGCTAAAACTATGCTTGCAACCATCGCAGGACAATCGCCATACGCAATCGGCTGGGGCTCTCTGGCCCTGATAAACGCCGGCCTCGCCCAGAGCAAAAACCGCTCCGGCCTAAACTGGTTCCTACTATCACTACTCCTCGGCCCACTTGGGACATTCTTCATCGTCATCTTAGACCCCATCGAGAAGAAATGACGAGGCGCAGCGGAATTGGCCTTGCGGGGGCAACAACTGTCTTTCCGGTGGAATTTGCGGCGATTGTCGGTATTGAGAATGGCGTAACGCTTGTCATGTAAGTCAGTTACGGCCTGTTGGCGAGATTTCGGTCAAAAAAAATTGCGTCCTATAATATTTTTCCCTTGACAGGCTCTCGGAAACTGGAGTATATTAATAGTAGGAACAGTAGGGTTCCTTTGGTTCTTTGACTTGCGAGCTTTTATTAGTTGCAGTTGAAGGGCTGTTGAGCGAAGGATCGTGTTGGGGTGGTTTTAATGCCGCTGAGCGGTTCATTGCATCCGGCCTGAGGATTCTGACAGGGCCTCCCCAGAGAGGGGGGCAAAGGCCGTGTCACAGGAAAAAGTTATGTCAAGCAAGCACAGGTATAGGTGAAGATCGAGTTGCTTGTTTTATTGAATGTTGTTTGAGATGGGCACTGAATGGCTGCGTAGGCTGCTCATGCTCGTCGAAGGCAGCATGTAACTTTGGCTTGTTGCCAGAGAAAGGATGTTTAGCTCAAAATTATGTGTTATAGGGAGGAGCTTAAGATGAATAAATTGATTACTATATGTGTGGTTGTAGTTCTGGGAGCAGGGTCCACAGCGTTTGGGATTTTGACTCACCACGTGTGGGAATTCGACACGGGCGAGGTGGAGCCTACAGCTAATGTGATCGACGTTCCCGTTGGTGTTGCGCCTGCACAATTGCGCGTGCAGGCCGGTCAGGGAAGCTGGGATGGTGGTGTATGGACTTTGTCGGGTAAGATAGACGTGATTATCGACAACGATCCGACTCCGCTTGAGCGGAAGGAAATCACCATCGAGCTGCTCTGGGCGCCGGGGGAGGATTTAGACCCTTTCCTGCCCGAAACTGACCCGCACGTCAGCGTGTCCCCATGGGGTACGAGGGAGGTTTCTAATGAGCCCCAAGGTGGTGACTGGGTGCTCACGACGCTAAAGTATGTCCTCTACCCGAATCCGCCCGAGGAATATATCACCATAACGGGCGATATTCTTGTCGATAAACTGGACATCACGACTGAATGCATTCCTGAGCCGGCAACAATGGGTTTGCTCGGTCTTGGCGGCCTTGCCCTGCTTCGTATTCGCAGGAGACGCTGATACTTGTTCAAAAGTATTGGTTAACCAATGTGTTTGTACAAATTCGGGGCCTATACTCGCTGTGGTATAGGCCCTGCTATTTTGGGGGAGATTGGCGGTACGAGGGATTTTTCGGGCATTCATTTTTGATGATAGTTTATCAGTTGCGATGGCAGCGGTTGCAGCGATGACCAAGCATTGATCCTATGGGGACTTGGGCGGCACAGCTACGGGAAGGTGCATTTCTATCTTGCTTTAGCCACGGCGTCGTCAATGCTGCTGCATATCTGCCTGCACTGGTCGTGGGTCTGCGCGACGTGCTGCAATCTCCCGGGCCTCAAAGCGGCTTGGGTTGAGCGGCAGAAGATTATGGGACTGTGTTCTTACTGCTACTGATAGTAGTGACGATTGCCTGGCTGTACCGGGCGAAAACGCAAGCTCAATAGGCAGTCCACACAATCTCCCAGAACGCTTGTGAGGGCAACTCTGCGCTCGTAGAATCGCCGATCTCCTCCTGATTCTCAGATACACACTCCTTCGTCATACCTTCGCTTCGTCCCCCGGCATACGAATCACAGGGGCCGCCAATGGCCCTGCGAAATCCCCATTTCCCATCGGGTTTTTGCTTGACATCCTCTTGTTGATCAGATATAATGAAGTAAACATCTCAGGTCATGGAGGGGTGGTGATTTTCCCCACAATATGCCAACCGTTGAGGACGGCAATTCTGATGAGAATGAGCTACAAGGATGCAAGTTTGGTAATCCGGTGCTAAACGTGTACAGAGAGAAATGGAGTGTCCAGACAAAACAAACAAAAAACGCATTGGCTGTTTGTCAGCATTTTTGCAATCCTGATCGCCGCGGCAGTAATCCTGACAGGATGCGGCGGGGGATCGTCCGGGCGCCACGCGTCCCAAAATTCTCCCTCTGACGTTCCTCCCCCAAGCAAGATTCCGGCCTCCGAATCGCCCGTTATCCCCGTTCCCTCCGCTCTTATACTTGGCGGCATCGGCGTAGGATTCGTTGCTTGGCTGCGCAGACGCAGGACGCTTTGACAGCGGTGACTAAGCCGAAATCTAAGGGCTGTGAGTTCCGATTCAATCGGCGCTTGCAGCCCTTTTGTTTTTCACCTAAGCCAGTCCACACGATCACCCACCACCCCTCTGAAGGTAGTGCTCCGTCAAATTTGGATTTGTTAGTGCAATTAAGCTGTCATGCCGGGCGGAGCGAAGCATCCGGCCTTGGCAATATAACCACTGCCGCCGTAGAATTGAGATTCTTCGCGGAGCCTGTCCTCGAGCGCAGCGAAAGGTTCAGAATGACAAGGAACAGATTCACTCTTGACAGAGTAGTAGTGCTGTCTATTCGTTTTCAGCTCAAAAACGCGGTCTTCTTTGCGAAGATAGTCTTGAAATCGGGGCAGGGGGAAGATTTTGGGACGGTCGGATTGTTTTGTATACTTTAGCTTAGTGAGGCGCGCTGTAACTGCGCTGAGGTCGCGTACAAGGTCTTTTTGGAGTTCTACACGTGTTAGGAAACAGATTGGGTAATAGGCGTGATTTAGGTGCGGGCAGAGGATGTCCGGAAAGCCCGGGCGGCGCCAACAAGCTCAACAGTCGCGTTCGTTCCGGGATTCCGCAAAATAGGCAGACTCCCAAGAATCTTTTGTCTGAAATGGGTAGTCCTGTCTGCGGACAGGTCGCCGTGAAGGGCAATATGAAACGAAAACGGCATTGGCGCCTGGCGTCGGAGCTTGTGCTGCTACTGTGCTTTGCGGTCATCTTGATTGTCAAGTTAGAGCTAATTGATTTGAACAGCGTCAAGGCGGGAATACTCAGCCGAGTAACGAGTATTTACCCGGACAAGGACGGTGCGTATGCTTTCCTTGGGAGACATTACACTTCTTGCGGTCGGCCGAAAGAAGCGATAAAGGCCTGTGTGACACTTGTCGGGATGAAGCCAAATGACCCTTCTGCACACGTTCTGCTTGGTAATGCTTACCGTGAGGCGAATCTTCCGCAAAAGGCAATAGAAAGCTACAAAGAAGCCATAAGATTAGACCCCAATTCTTTTGACGCTCGTTTGGGTCTTGGTGAGACTTACTCCGGGCTGCGTCGTCATGCAGAAGCCATAGACTTCTTGAAGCAAGCGATAAGAATAAAGCCGGACTCTGCTTATGCGCACCTGTCTCTCGGCCTTGCTCTTTCCAATTCGGGTCGATATGATGAAGCAATGAAGGCTTTCAGACAAGCCAAAGAGCTTGACCCGGATATCGCGGAAGTGCACGTGCTCTCCGGCAAAGCCTATCTCCAGGCAGGTCTCTATGAACGAGCCGTAGAGTGCTTCAAAGACGTTATCTTAACAGACCAGCGTCACGCGCAAGCACAGTTCTCTCTCGGCAGGGCTTATCTTCGGATCGGCGACCAGGCTTTGGCTCTGAAACAGCAAAGAATATTGGAGGAATTAGACCCCGGATTGGCGCAGGACCTCTCCGAGCTTATTAAGAGTAATTAGCCGGGAGCCATTTCCTGTTGGGC
>JAGMDR010000026.1 GCA_023128595.1 Planctomycetota bacterium
CGACATACGAAATACGAAATACGAAATACGACATACGCGATACGCAATACGACATACGAAATACGCGATACGACATACGACATACGCAATATGCCTCAGTCCTAAACGCGTTCCCAGTCGTGCAGCCAGGAGTATTGCCGGGGCAGGTTGGCCCAGCGTTCGTTGGTCAAGTGTTCGAGCCAATCCTTCTCCGCAGCGGTTTGTCCGAGGGGGCGCGTGTACGAGGCTCGGGCGGCGTTATCGACTTCATAGACAGTCGAGAGGCCGGGTATGACACTTGTAACTGCATCGTTCATATTGAGGATGCACTGAATCGTGAGTCTTGCCAGGTCGTTGTCTTGCTTGCTGCCGACTCCCAGTTTTGGCTTGCCGTGGTTTTTGAAGAGGCTGCCGCCGAAGAAGGGCTTTATCGTTATCAATCCGACGTCGTGGTCGCGCAGCGACTGGAAGACGCTCTTGTTGTCGGGTCCGTAGCCGGTTTTGACCTCCTCGATATTGTCTGTTGTCGGCGGCTTGGCCTTTTCCCTGGTCTTGGCCGTGCAGGGGAAGATGAACATCTCGACCTCGGGGTACTTCTCGATAACGTGCTGTGCCCAGGGCCGGCTGTGAGAAGAAATGCCCAAGTGGCGGGCCTTGCCTTGTTTGTGCAGCTTTTGGAAGGCCTCGATCATAACCTCGATGTCGGCATCCGTATTGGTTCCGTCCATCTTGGCCTGGACGCGCCAGATGTCGAGGTGGTCGGTCCCGAAGTGACGCAGGCATTCTTCGACGTTGTGAAGCTGGGCCTTGACGTTGCAGTATTCATCGCGCCGGGGGCAGAGCTTGGAATCATCGGCGCCGACTATCATTTTTTCTCGTCTGCCCTTCAGGGCGGCGCCGTAGCAGAGGCATTCCTCGGCGCCCGTGATGTCAACGTAATTCATCCCGCAGTCTATGGCCCCGGAGACCACCTCTGTCCGGTTCTTGGCGACGTCCTGCGGGACTTCTTCCTTTGCGAATTTTCCCCACCACCATCCTCCGCTTCGGTCCCTCCAGGGCGCCCTCCAGTGTCCGCCGAGACTGACTTCGGATATTATGAGGTTTGTCTTGCCCAGCCGGCGATAGCCCATCTTGGGGTTGTAGTTAAGTATCTTCGATGTATTTAGCTTTCTTTGGCCGCTCCGTTTGTCGGAAGACTGTGCTTTGGCTGCCAATGCACCGGTAAGTGTCGCTGCGGCTGCGATGGAAGTATCGCGGATAAAAGTACGTCTGGAAAGTTTCTTGCCGTTCATAGGTTTTCTCCTTTCCGGACAGACCTATACTGGCCGGGTACTCAGCGAGACTGCTGAGCTTTTCGCAAAGACACTCGGTCTGTCCGGTAGTTATGATACGCTAATTGGCCGAGCAAATCCAGATGGCTTTTCGCGTGTTTTCAACTTGGAGCCGGCTTGCTATTCTCAACGGCGTATCACGACAAACAAGTGCGTCCGCAGAGCGGCGAGAAGGGGGCTGTCCTTGGTGCGGGGCCACGATGCCGGCTGCGCGGCGCAGAAGTGCATTTGATGCGCATTTGGCGGGCAGCGGCGTAAATCGAGGAGATAATGACTGAGTTGTCGGTTAATCAGCGCTGTGGACGGCAGCTACGGCGGTGGGCTTATCGTCAGCAAACTCAAAGACCTCATCCAGGCCGGCAACCCTGAAAACGCACTTGGTTAGAACCGAGACATTGCAGAGGATGAGGCGGCGTCTGTGCTCGATCAGCAGGTTTCGCAGTATCAGGAGATTGCTGAGGCTCGAAGAGGTTATTACCTCAACCATTGAGAAGTCAATTATTATGTCGCAATCGGGATTATCACCTATGGTTTCATTGACGGCTTTGAGGTCCTCGGCGATCTGCAGCTCTCTGGACGGCAAATCAACGACTACAAAGTCTTCCGGTGGATTTTGAATACTCATCTCTGACACCTTATTTGAACCGGTTTAATTTCTGTAAGGTTGATTATTGTATCGGAATACGTTCAGGCCAAGTTAAATAGAAAATCAAGGTCCCAAAACATTTCTGTCGAACCGGGATGGTCGGAATGTCCACCGTCATGAAATGATACGATGCTGTACGGGAACCATCGGAACAGAACACGGGAGAATATCTGTGCATAAAGTCTGTTGGGGAATTCGAAATGAGCGAAAGCGCGTGAAGTATTATCGGTACAAGAAATGACGCCCGGCAAAGGGCAAGGATGCGTCGGTTGTGCACGAGTGACAGCAGCATAGCCCAAGAAGTGTCTTGATTTTGGGCGTTGTGCCGATAACCTCGAGAATCACGGCCTCAGTACTGACTGAACTTTTGCAAAATTGCAGGTTAGGCGGGTGTGGCTAATTTTTCTGGCTATATAACCATATTCTTGACAAGAAGTTACTTGCTCTTGTCATTGCGAGCGAAGCGAAGCAATCTCTGTCATTCGCAAACGGGAGATTGCCACGGCCACATTCTGCGGCCTCGCAATGACAATAGCGGCCTTGTTACGCTTGTGAATGGGATTTTGACAAGGCTGAAATCCTTTGCCAGAAAATCCGGCCACACCCGGTTAGGCCTAACCTGCAATTTTGCAAGACTCTTGTTCTTAGTGAGCGCATATACTTTTTGTGGTCCGTATTAGTTCGGTGCCGGGGCGATCTTCCTTCGTAAGGATGCAGCCCGGAGCGTCTCGGCGGCGAAGATGATTGCAAGACTGATAATCAGGCCCAATAGTCCCGCTGCCACTGTCAGGACCAGGAACACGAGGAAATAGACAATCGCGCGCTTGACCGAGATCGACGGTCTGTTGTTAGGCCATACTTTTACGATTCCAAGTGCGACGAGCAGCGCGACGACGATGGTCGCTGTCGCGTAGAGATTGTGTATAGTGGTCAGTGGGACGGCCCAGATACTCAACTGGGCCTGGCCGGCGGGGCGGGCAAAATCAAGCCTAACTTCACCTTCAGGCAGCGTCACCGGCAGCGAATAGGTGCCTTTGGCAACATACGGTTGTATGCCTTCGGCGGCTGTTGACGGCTTGGCACCGGGACCGGCCACAGCATCGTAGTAAACTTGCGGTTCTGCAGGCTTGGATTCACCGCCGGCTGTTACCCCCAGGGCCCTGGACCCTCTGGCCCCGGCTTCATCCCGCCCGCCGTGCATGACAACACCACCGTGTCTGCTGCTGCTCGCACGCCCACGAGCTTCCATGGTGTACTGATCTTGACTTGTGATGCCCGAGCTTGGTTGAATCGTCGCCGGCGCTTTGGCCTTGGCCTGGGGCTGACGAGCCTGACCCATTTGCTCTGGCGCCTGGAAATGCCGGCGCAATCGGTTGTCCGCCAGCTCTTCCAACTGATGTCTGAGCTGCGCCTGTTTGCGGTCGATCTGAGTGGCACTTTGTTCTGAAAGCTTATTCAATATCTCGCTCACATCGGCATTTTTGTCGAAACCGGCGACTATCAAGTCTTTCGCGCCTTTGCCGAGACCCTTAATCAGATGCTGTGTGTCCACCATCACTGCATCGGCATCAACGACCACTCCCTCAGCCGACCTCTCGAAGTCAGTGAATTCCTGCCGGAGCACCTTTAGCTGCTTTTGTGAGACTTCGAGCTCTTTGGTCAGGCGGGCAATCTGCCGCTTTTCACCCTCGCTGATGAAGCCTGGCTTTTGCTGGAGGGCATTATTGCGGGCCACCTCGGCCAGGCCGGGGTTCGTCGCAGTCGCATTTATAAAGAAGTTCAAATCGTTACGGGTCTGCTCCTGCTGTTCCTGGATATACGCGGTATTACCCGTGATGAGTGTAACCTGCTTTAGCCCTTGTCCGCGCAATTGTGAGCTTAGGCGCTCGTAGTCCTCATCGCTGACCCGGCGTCGGTTAGCTTCAAGGAAAGATTGTGCCTGTTCGATGTCGGTGTTGAGCTTTTCGTTGAATACGTCCCAGTTCCTTCGTGCGATAGTCTGGCCCCGGCCGGCGGAGACGGAGACCTCGCGGTAGGTTTTGTCCAGGCGTTTGAGCTGGTCGAGCTTGGCCTCGATATTGAGACTGAGCACCTCCACCGTGCCGGCCACCGGCGACATATTTCCTCCGGGACGCATATAACGGTAACCGGCGGGCAATCGCAGGGACCAGGTGGTGCGCATAACGGGGATTCCCACAATCGAAATACCGGGGGGCCTTAGTTTGGTGATGCCATTCAACGGCTCAAGCAGCGGCCCGGCCTGCTCGTCGGCAAAATAGAGGTAAACATCATACGGCAGGCCGCCCGGAGAAGTCTTGACCAGCGGTATCAGTATCTGCCCGCGGGCCGAGGCTGCGGTTGTGACGGGCTTTACCGGCTGGAAGGCGACCGTGGCGCTCCAGAGACGCAGCCCCTGCGGAACTTCGACCTGGAGGAATTGCTCACTGCGATTCTGCAGGGCCAGTCTTGCCTGGTAACGGCACCGGCCATTGCGGTCGATGACGGTGGTCAGCGCCAGCAGGTCGACCACGGCCCGGATTCGGGCGGCCGTCTTGGCCGGGGCAAAGTCAAGGCTAAGCGACCAATCGTCCTCAAACGACTCAAAGACGTACTGGAGAGATTCGGTCATCCGGCGGGACATCATCAGCTTTCGCTGTTCGCTCACGGCAAGATCGGCCAGCTTCGTCTTGTCCTTAACGCTTATGTCGTGGCGCGACATATTCTGCACCGCGATGATTGCCCGGTAGCCCGCCGGGGCGTCGGTCTTGAGCCGCGGAACCCGCAGCAGTTTCGTAGATGCATCGATAGGCAAAGCGAAGTTGACGGCGATATCCACTTCGCCCGTGACTTCGTTGACCAGTGCAACCTTCCAGGTCGTCCGGCCGGCGCCGGAATCGGACTTCGTTACGGTTCGCAGGGCAGGTGAATTCACCGCCACCAGCGGCGCATATTCATTAGGCAGGCTGAAACTCAGATTGTCCACCGGCGAGCCGCTGATATTGTAACGCAGCCGATAAGTGTAAACGGCGGCGGTCGGCTTGACCGCCAACCCGACGAAAGTCTCGACGCGAACGCGGGTGGGCTGCGGGCGGATGTCCAACTGCAGCGACGGATTGGGCGCCTCGTAGCGGTAGGCGAACTGCACCGAATTGATTTGCGCCGAATCAAGCCAGTCTCTGAGCGTCCCAGGCACAACGGCCTTGAGGTTAATGCCGGCGATGGTCTTGGCCTCCAGCGAAGCGGCCACCTGCACGGCGACGCGGCCCTGCTGGTCCGGCGCAGGACCGGCGGAATCGATGTACGTGATTAGCGGCACATCAAAGGCCTCCAACGGGGCGTCTCTGCGGACAAGCACTAAGGCCACTGTCGTTTCTTGCCGGCCGCGATGAAATTTGACGTGCAGGAACCGGCGGTTATCGCTCGAGCGTTCGTAGAAGTTGTCAACGGCAGGCCCGACGGCGCTGAGAAGCTCATAGCCGGCGGGCAGGATGAAACTCGCGCCGAAGAGCTTGCCCTGCTCGGTTGCCAACTTTGCCTGGACGAGCAGCTCGGTCCGGTCGGTATTGACGCGAACAAGCTGATCGAGATGGACTTTGGGACTGATGACGGCCCGTGAGAGTTGTACGAACAATGCGAAGGGTCTGTAAGGCCAGTAGTACCTGGCGACCGGGCTGGCCCTGTCGGCGGTCAAGCCCGTGCCGCGCGAATTTCCGGCGGTTCCAATAGCCGTCCTGCGACCGCCGGCAATCCGGGCCACCTTCACAGTCATACTGCCGGCGGAATGTAATGTCACCGTCCCGCTTTCGCGGGTAACATCGGCGGCCCGCACCAGAAGCAGTTGGACGGATTTATCCGACGCCGGCAGCTCGCCCAGCCAGCGAACGGTAAGGACATATTGCTTTTCCGCCGGCCGGTGCAGACGCACTTCCACCAGATTGAACGACTTGCCCTCGACGGTCCTTTCGCCGAGATTGCGATAATCGCGAATATTGGCGCCTTTGACTTCGGTCAGCG
Organism: Planctomycetota bacterium; assembly: GCA_023128595.1. Lineage (GTDB taxonomy): Bacteria > Planctomycetota > Phycisphaerae > Sedimentisphaerales > Anaerobacaceae > DAOVRL01. The sequence continues at coordinate 5,971 of JAGMDR010000026.1, forward strand.
CGGCGCCCTTTGGCGCCAACAGGGTAAATCGGTCGTGCTCGCCCCCGGAGAAACTGTATGTAATCTTGCTTACGCCCACAATGGCCCAGTGAAAGGCGTACACATCGTGTGCCGAGGCGGCGGACAGCGTGCGGTCGGCGGCGCCGCCCCCGGCTTTGGGGAGCCAGCGCAACGTAAGGTCCCTGGTCATTCCCAGCGGAACCGTCCATTTGGTTGTACCGTTTGTTTTTTGTCGCGACGGCGCACTTTCGATTTGGTCAACCTCGAGCTCCAGGTCTTCCTGCGGCAGAACGACGTCCATCACGGCGCCGGGCAGGGGCGGCAGCGAGAATTTCACACTGCCCCTTCGGCCGAAGTACTTGGGTTTTGCCACTGCCTTCAACTGCAACCGGCCGGATGTCCGGCCCGGCAGCATCAAAACCATGCCTTTGGCGCCGGCCTGCTTACTCTGTGTCTGTGGGAGGCTGTGCAATCGGGCAGGCTTGCCGTCGATGGTCGCCTCGGTCACCGCCAGGCCGGATATCGGCATAGGAAGAACCACCCAATCCCTGCCGTAAGTTTTGATATCGGCGGTCAGAACCACGTTCAGCCGCTCAGCTTCGACTGTCACGCTGTATTGAACAGCAGCCAGGGAGACATCGGTCCCCGGTCGCGGCCCGTCAATAGTATCTTCCGGATGCGCCTGGTTCCATAACTTGACAAAACGCGTGTATGGAATAAGGACCTTGTTGGAGTCTTCAGCCGCTGTGGGGTCTCCATCGTAGGGAATAATAAGAGGCTCTGATGCACTGTCGGCCAATTGAGCCATCGGTTTGGCCTGTGGTTGTGCAACAGGCTGCTGGTTTTTCGCCGGCGCGGTTTCGGTCCGGGCGAGTTGCGCAGGCTCGGCCGCCTGGGCCGAGCAGCCAAAGCACAGTATAGAGACAAGCAGCACAGCAACCACTGCAGAAACGGGACTTACCGTGCCGGCCGGATGCAGCCTGGAGCATAACCACCGGATAAGAGCAACCAGCACATAAAGGGGGATGAGGCAAACGCCCGCTGTGAAGGCGCCGTTGGCGAAGTACGTCATCTCGGGCCGCCAGAGGGCCAGCAGAGACGCAACCGCCAAGACGGCGATAATCAGGATTGCCTTTGTTTTGCCCGGCTGCCGGACCAGTGCGATCCCGATAGCCGCTATCAGGACGAGTCCCACGGCCCAGCAGGAGGACATCCAGGCCGTTCTTGTCAGGCCGATGGTCAATTCTCCCGTGCCCAGGCCGGCAAACATGGCCCGCCGCCCGGCACCGGCGGTGGGCACCAAATCCACCGGCAATGTGAAACGCCCCCGCGCAACGAGCCTGACTCCCAAATCCCCCAGTACGGGCGGCTTAGCCACCTCGCGTTTGGCCGACCGACGACGCAGGTATGATTCCATCGGTTCGGCCGTCTTGGCCTCTTCCTTTTCAGCCGGCATTTCTGCCTTCGTGCGTATATCTTCTCCAAGGTCATACTCATACGAGACCGCGCCACCACCGGCAAAGTCCACCTTCTTGCCAAGGCGAGCTTCGGTGAACACAGGGACGAACAACAGGCCTGGAAATACGTTTTCGTGCAGATAGCGATAGAGTTGTAGATAGGCCGGGGCCGGTTGTCGCAAGTCGTGCGTCTGCATTTTTGTTTGCTGTGTCGTTATGCGATAGCCCGGCGGCGGGACGACAGTCCAGCTCATCTGGTTGATTTCCACGCCGGGAAGCTCAATGCCGCCCAGGTCCAGGCGTTCAAGATCGACCTGCGCCTCCCGGCAAGCATAAACGACCTTTACCGGGACCGGCTTTCCCAACTGCCCGAGGGTCACCTGGTAATCGCCGCCGGCGCTGCGCTGGGGCTTGACCGGCCTGCCGCTGACGCTCAGGGACCAAAGCTCTGCGCCGTCGGGCAGGCGGATAGTTAGAAACTGCCGACCGGCATTTGCAACCCGAAACGCCGCTTCGGTTCGCTGACCGCCCTTGACGTCGAGATATGTCGTCAACCGCACCGAAACCGCCAATGCCGACGGAATCTCGTAGCTCTCGTGAACGTCGGTCTCGAGCATCAACGCCGTCGCCGAGCCGGTCGGCGTTGTGGCGGCATCCAGGCGGAACGCCCACAAGATGCGAGCGGCCTGGGCCGGAAGCGGCGGAAGGTCCACCGCATCAATCTCTTTGGCCCCGTCGGCTTTAATCTTAAGCGCCAGCTCCTCGCTGGCCTGGACCGCCAATTGCTCACTTATCTCGCCCCCGCATACCGGTCGCACCAGCGGTACATCGAAGCTCTTGTCAACGACGGGACGCTCATAATGTATATCGATTACGACATTACCCAGACTGGAGTGATCGAGGTTCAACAGCCAGAGATTATAGCGCTGTGCCAATTCCTCCGAGAGGGGAATGGTTTTCTCATCCGGCTGTACTATACTTTTCGAGTTGATGGGCACTGTTGTCGAAGCGATCTTGAATTCCTGTCCGAGTGACTTATCGGCGAGCAAATAGAGCCTTTTTGCAGAGGCCCTGGAGATAGCGTAGGTGATTCGCCAATCGGCAGAGAACTCGCGGGGCCGCACGGTAATCAGGGCGACGGCGTCGGCGGATTTTCGGGGTCGGCGCCGGGAGACAAGCAGCTCAATGTTACCCTCTACAGCCGCGTTGTGACTGTAGGCATGCTGAACGTTTCCCGCCATGCCCAGTGACGCCATCCGGCCGACGGGCACCGGTTCGAGCTGGTCCGGCACCTTGTTCGGCTCTACGTCCAGGTCGCCCTCGGCCCAGAGAGAGACGTGGCCTGAAACAGTTTCGCCCTGTGATTGAATAAGCGGCACCGTGATGCTGCGTTGGGCGGCATCGCTGGGCCAGCGCCAGTCGGAGGGCACGTGCTGGGTTACGATAGTAACGTTCGCCGTTTTCTCCGGCTGGATCGGTCGGGGCAATTCGATTTTCAGCAGGCGGCGGTCCGGCTGCTCTTCGATACGATATTCGAAGCCCGTTTGTTTTTTGTCAACCAGCACGGTCTTGACCTGCCATTGACGGGCCGAGCCGCGGAGCACAAAAGACAGCTCGAAAAGCTCACGCTCAACAGCGGTTACCTCGAAATCGCCGGTCAAGGTTACCTGCTGCGGTGAAACGACGAGCTTTTGCTGCTCCTTAATGCTTCGCCTCAGCTCGACATCCACGAGCTCCAGATTCACCGACCAGTTATCGCCCCAGTGAAAATACAAAGGCCCCGTCGAGCCGCTGACCAGACCGGGCACGGAGACCGCCGACAAAGCATCTTCTCGCCGGGCGCCGACGACCTTCTGGCCGCGGACACCAAGGGCCTCGTCCGTATTTACCATCAGGTAGCCTCGCTGGAAAGCAGCATCAACGAGGAGTATGCGCGGCGCGTCCCAGCTCTGGCCGGTGCGAACGGCGGTAGCCTTGATATGCAACGCCGTCGTGCCGACCTTGCCCGAGCGCAGACGCACGCTGAGCTTTTTGAGTCCTTTGGGCTCCTCTGCCGCATCAACAGACCATCTGACGAGGCTCGGAGAGGTGACCTCGGTTACGGTCCAAGCCTGCGGGAGCTCGAATTGGAGCTGCCTTACGCCGCGGCGCAACACCTGCACGGTATAAAGACAGCTCAATACCTGGTGCGACCTGGTCAAATTCACGGTGGCAGCCGACTCGCCCAGCAGAATCACGCGATCGTCTTCCTGACGACCGTTTCCGAGCATAACCACCGTCAACTTGTCCTTTCCGCCGATGGTAAGCTCAACGCTGGTAAGGTCGGCCTGCTTGTCGTAAGAGGTCGCAGAAGCGGGCACGGTCGCGTGAATTTCCAGGTCGCCGGCGGCAGCGAGCTTTACTCGCCCGGCCACGGCCTGCGGCAGGGATATGCTGAACTGCGTGCCCCCGCTGGCAAGCTCGTTGACCTTCGTTGTGCCCGCGATTTCGAGCTGGTGCGTGCCTTTGGCCTGTACAATCAGCGTCAACCTTCCCTTTTTGTCGTAGCCCAACGGCGCGGGCGTACCGTCCAGAATCACGCGGCTCAGCCCTATCCCGGCAAAACCCAGCGGGACCGCCACCGGGCCTTTGCCGATGGATACCACCTCCAGTTTGCCGGTCAAAGTCAGCTCTTCGCCTGAGACTTTTCCGGTGTACTCGGCCCGCTTGACCTGCCCGAGCTCGAGGGTGTCGGCCTCTCGCTCGTTCTGCTCTGCTGCGGCAAGCAGCTTTTCGAATTCGGCTCGGTCCATCAGGACCGCTTTATCGGCCGGCTCAATCAAATGGACCAGGTCTTGATAGGGAACATACAGATTAGGTTTGAACTCATCGGCCCGGGCCGTGGAAATCAAGTACCCCGCCGCGACCACCGCAATCATCAACGTCGCTATCCTGCGGTATCCGGCAAAACGCGGTTCTCTCAGCCATTGTACTAAGTATCTCATAGCGCTACTCCTGGTCCTGTTTTGACTGCTCCTGCTGCTTTTGGTCAGGAGGCTGCGGTTTTTGAGCGGTTTTGTTCTTGGGCTGCCGTTCTTTGGCCTTTTTGGCTTTCTGCGAAGCGGCCTGTCGCCGAGCAGCTAAACCCTCGCGCAATTGCGGAAGCGTCTTAAATGCCCATTGCCCCATCCATAACAACAGCACAAGAATCCCGGCAAATAGGCCCACCTGCATCACTTTATCGACTAACAGCGGCAAATACAGGTGAATGATGCCGGCGATCAGTCCCGCCGCCAATATCACGAGAACACGATGGAAGCCGCCTAACTTGAGCATCAGGGCCCCGGCCCCAATGATCAGCACCCAGATAACTACGCTGAAAACCTCCTTGCCAACCAGCAGAACCGACAATTCGCCCGGCGCGCCCTGCCGGACAAAATGAAGCTCTTTGCCCTGACCGGAGAGCTTGAAGTCAACCGAAGCGCCCTGTGCTTGCCGTAAGGTTCTCAACATCTCCAAGCCTTGGCCGGGCTCGAGCCGGGCAAAGACGCGGTCGTACCCGAGGAAACTGTAGTCCTCCGGAATCCACAGACGCCAGAGCGTCTGCTGGACCGGGATATCCCTGGGCAAAGCGGGTGCAACCAAATTGCGGGCCGAGACATCCTTGAGACCATAGGAAATTTCCAGGACAAACTTCGAGACCTGTCCGGCCGAGGGGGGCAGGCGAACGATGCGCTCGTCCGGCTTGATGCCTATCTCTGTCGCAGCCTCATTACCATTCAAGAGCACCGCGGTAAGTTCGGCGTTCTCAGGCAGCGTGATGGACAGCCTGTCGCCCTGGCTGGTCGCCAGCAAGTAGGTGGCGTGCGTGTTGAGCATCCCGTCGCGGGCCAAGACCTGCTCGATAATCGCGCCGCTGACAATAGTGGTAAAGACGGTCGCTTCGGTTTGTGCAACCACCGGCAGTGACAGCGCAAAGACAGGTCCATCATATTTGAAAGCCAGTGTAGCAAGCCTGCGATGAGGCTCATAAGGCAGGTCGGCGGGGCTGCCGGGGTCGGCGTCTTTCAGGTTCTTGCTGACCGGCCGGCCGATGGCCAGGGTCTCGGCTTTTGCTATGGCGATGTGGCCGTTCTGGTCGGAAAGCCGTCCGGCTGCAAGGATCGGCTCGGCCTCGACAATCGCGGGCTCTCCCACACTGCCGGCCTGGAAGGGCCGACGCGTCCGGACCTTGAGCTGATAGCTGTCGGTTACCTTCGATTGCAGAACGATCTTGTAATATGCCCAATCGATGTCATCTGCTCCGGGGTCGTTGGGCTCGCCCCGCTGATCGGCGGGCAGCTCATCTATGCGCGGCTTTTCCTTGATGTTCGCGCCGTCTATATCTACACCGGCGTAAGCCAATTCAGCCGGCATCTTCAAATAGAATGTATCGATCGGGGCGTAGCGAATCCGGTATTGTATTACCGCTTCCTGCTCAATCGAGCCGGACTGAATATTCAGCAGCCGATGTACCGTAGCGGAGATCTGCACAGGCTTGGAATCGATCTCAAACTTTCCACCTGCCGGTTTGTCACGGTCGATAGCCCGAAACTCGAACGCCATCGCCGGTGACAGCCCGGCTATCTTGGCCCACTTCTGGGCCTGTTTTAGTGGAATGGCCTGCAGTTGCTGCAAATCCTCGACCTGGGCCTGCAGCTCGTTGGGCAAAAGCAGCATTAATTGGCCCTGGTACAACTGTAAATCGTTGGCATCGGCCAACGGCAGCGCAAAATCAACCGGGTCCTCGGGATCCGCTCTCTCGGCGCGGGCAACCAATGTCAGGTCGAACTCGCCGGCCTTTTCTCTTTTAAGGAGTATGTGGAGTATGCGGGTGCGGCCGCTGCCTTTTAGCTGATAATCATCCACCAGGTCGCGCGGCTCAACCGATTCGAGCTTCCACGGTTCGGGCAGGTTCATGTTCAGCTCGAAAATACCGGTACGCTCAACCTTGTAATGAATTTTGCCGCGCAGCTCAAGCCGATCAATGTCGGCGCCCAACATCCAAAGCTGATTGACCGTGATGCGGGGCGAGGTGGTTTCAATCGCGATTGTACCGCTGTAATCAGACGTAATAAACCGGTAGGCCGTTACGCCCGGCCGGCTCTGAAGGTTCTTCGGCAATTGGCCCGTGTCCACGCGCGCGAGGTTCTTGACGTCCTCAAGGTGGACCGAGCGCCGCGGGGAGTACGTAATTCCGATCAGCCCGCTTCGCCTGAGCACCTGCTCGGTAGTTATCGGCGACAATGGAATCTTTGCCTGCGCCTCCTGGAGAAAACGCTCGGTTTTGATTGTGAGCGTATATTTGCCTTTCGCAGGCGAGAAAAGTCCTACTTTCAGCAGTTGTCCTTTTTTGTCGCCGGCCGTCTTCTCTGCCCGTATTATCTCCCATTTGGCAATGTTCGCGCCGGTAACATCGGTTATGCGAAACTCGCCGGGCAATTTTACGGTGAACTCATCAACGCCTCCGCGATGAATACTGTAGTCGAGCCTGGTTTCATAACTGATGAGGGCTTCGCCAATGTTAATATGCTGGAATTGTTCACAGATAATGACCGCCTCAAGCTCCGCGGCGGCCTCGGTTTTTGGCTTCCAGCTCAAGCGCACCTGCTGGGCCGAGCCGAGAAAAGCCTGAAGTTTAGTGGCCTTGGCCCCCTCAACTTCCACCTGTGATGTCGTCGCCGCCAGCATCGGTTGTACGTCCACCTTGAGATTCTCTTCGGGGATCAGCAGATCGAGGGTAGTTATTGCAGCCGAGGGTATGCGGAAACTCAGGATGGCCAATCCGGGCTGGGTTTCGAGCTGGCGAACAAAGTCCAGCGCGAGCACGTAGCGCCCCTTGCCCTTGGTCACAAAGATGTACTGACCTTTCTCCACCCGCAGCAGTGGCACAACATTGGCATCTTCGGTTGCGGCATGAGCGACTGCGACCTCGCCCAGGCCGATGGGCACCTGGACCCAGCCGTCGCTTAGGATGTCAATCGTAAGCTCCAGCCGCAAGGTGGCGAGCTCACCCTCGACTTTGCCGTCGAACCTCGCCGTGCTTACGAGATATTCAAACGGGGCTTCGGACACACCGGCCGGCTTGCCCTGGGCGGCCCGCCAGAGCTTCTGGAACTCCTTGTAGGGTAGAAACACACCCTGATCGGCCTTCTCAAAAACCCCCTTGAGCTCCTCATAAGGCACATACACCTTGGTTGGTGTGTTAGTTTCTTTCTTCTGGTCACCCTCGGCGGCGATGCCTGCAGAGACATGAGCGAAACTAAGACCGCACAAAACGGCAATAATGGTAAAACGTACACTGTTCATAAGATGTTCTCCTTGAAGAGAAGAGATTGTGATGACGCCCGCAACACGCCTGTCGGAAGCCCGCCAGTGGCGGATTACCGCATTGTAGTTGGTATGCTGACAATAGTCCGGCTCCAGGTAAACAAGTTATCCAATCCCAGAGAGGCTGCGGTTCAATAGCCCTATTATGCGGCAATCGCAGGGAATAAGAAAGTAAAAGATACGTAAAAAATCAGGCAGGCAAACCAACCGACACAGATCTTATGCTGCTCTCCAGTATCTCTCCGGCCCGCTCAATGGCAGAGGCTTTAGTCTTTGAATGCCAGCGCTCCGGTCGGGCACGCTTCTACGCACCGGCTCGCGGCGTTTTGGAGACCTTCGGCTATTGAACGGTCGAACGGCACGGCCACTCTGACATCGAAGCCCCGGCCGATAAAGGTCAGCCCGAGTTTTTCACCGGCTTCGGCGGCAATCTGAATGCAAAGGCCGCAGTCAATACACTTGCCCGATTCATAAATCAGCTCCGGGTGTTGCAGTTGCTGAGCAAACAAGCGTCTCGGTCCCTGGTATCGGGTGGCTCGGGCGTCATATTCCTTTGCATACCGCCTCAATTTGCAGCTTTGAGGCTTACGGCAGTCACAGTGCAGACAACGGGCCGCTTCGTCGCGCGCCTGCTCGTCGGAAAAGCCGCCGTCTTGGGCTGTCGGCGTTACACGATGTGAGTGGCCGGCGTTGGCAAGAAAGACTTCGATCTCGCCGTCTTTTAGCCTGCCGATGCGAGTGTTGAAGGGCCTGGCCGGCCCGGTTACCGGCTGGCCGGACAGATATTGGCCTATCGAGGCAGCGGCTTCTTTGCCGTCAGCGACGGCTCGAACCGTGAGCTTGCGCCTGCGTACAGCGTCACCGCCGGCGAACACGCCGGGCAGATTCGTTTGGTAAGTTCCCGCATCCACAGCAATTCCCTTCTGGCCCGTCTCGAGGCCCATTGCCTCGGCGTCACCGGGCTTTAGTCCTCCAACCGCCAGAAAAACCGCATCGAAATCCTTTCGCAAATCGGCCATCGACAGCGCTGCACCAATTGTCGTTTGCCCCCGGAATTCAACGCCCAATTTTATAATCAAAGCTATTTCTTTGTCGAGCACCTCGCGGGGCAGCTCATCGGCGGGAACTGCATACCGCAGCATTCCGCCGGGCTCTTCGTGGTCGTCGAAGAGCGTGCAATCGAAGCCATTCTGCTGCAAATAATAAGCAGCCGCTAATCCTGCCGGACCGGCCCCGACAATAGCGACGCGCTTGCCTCGCTTCGGCTTGCACTGCGGCGAATAGGGCAATGCAGATTCCAGGTCAACATCGGCAACGTAACGCTTCAACAAACAGATTGAAACAGCATCGTCGAATGCCGCCCGCCTGCAGGACCGCTCGCAGGGTTTCGGACAAATCCGCCCCAACACCGCGGGCAGCGCAATATCCTTCTTGACCGTGGCAATCGCATCACGGAGCTTCCCGGCTGCAATCTGCCGAATCATCAGGGGAATGTTCATCCGGGCCGGGCACGTCGTCTGACACGGCCCCATACAGTCGCCCAGGTGGTCGCTCAAGAGCAGCTCCAAAGCCGCCTTTCTTGCCTCGCGGACCTGGTCCGAATTAGTCCGGACCCGCATACCATCTCCGGCAATAGTCCCGCAAGCCGGCACGAGCGCGCTTTGACCCTCGACCTTGACCGCACAAACCATACAACTCGTTGATGGCTTATGCCCTTTTAGAAAACACATCGCGGGTATCTCGATCCCCAGTTTCCCGGCGGCATCAAGGATGGTTGCGTTATCCGCCACCTCAACTTCACGATTGTCGATTGTCAGTCTTGGCATATTAGGTTTCACTTTGGCGCATTGTCACTCAACTTTAATTGCCTCTGACGGACATAGGCTCTTGCAGGTCCCGCAGCGAATACATTTCTCGGTGTCGATTTCGTGCTTTTGATACGGCTTGCTCTCGATGGCATCAGCGGGGCAGTGCTGAGCGCAGAGAGTGCAGCCGATGCAGTCGTCCGTCACCGAATATGTAATAAGAGCTTTGCATCTGCCGGCGGGACAGCGTTTGTCAAGATGAGCTTCGTACTCGCTGCGGAAGTACTCGATGGTGGAAAGGACCGGATTTGGCGCTGTTTTGCCCAGCCCACAGAGACTCGAATCGCGAATCATTTGAGCCAAGTGCTCGAGCTCGTCAATATCCGTCTTCTTGCCTTCGCCGGCGCACAGCCTTTCAAGAATATCGAGCATGCGCCGGGTCCCTATGCGACAGAAGGTGCATTTTCCGCAGGACTGATTTTGCGTAAATTCGATGAAGTACCTTGCGATATCGACCATACAATCCGACTCATCGAGCACGACCATACCGCCGGAGCCCATCATCGCTCCGACATCTTTTAGAGACTCGTAGTCAACAGGCGTATGCGCCAGCGTGGCCGGGACGCATCCGCCGGAAGGCCCTCCTATCTGCACGGCTTTGAAGCGCAGCCCCCCTGCAATCCCCCCGCCGATGTCCTCCACGATCTGGTGCATTGAAATACCCATCGGCACCTCGATAAGTCCTCCTCGTGCGACCTTTCCGGCCAGGGCAAAAACCTTTGTCCCCTTGCTGGTGTCGGTTCCAAGGCGTGCGAATGCCTCTGCACCGTTTCGGATAATCCAAGGAACGATGGAGTATGTCTCGACGTTGCCGATAAGCGTTGGCTTTGCCCAGAGTCCTTTTTGGGCCGGGTACGGAGGCCGCAGCCGGGGCATACCCCGGCGTCCTTCAATGCTGGCGATGAGCGCGGTTTCTTCGCCGCATACGAACGCCCCGGCGCCGGCCACGATCCTCAGGTTCAGCGAAAAGCCGCCGGCCAAAATATTGTCGCCAAGGAACCCGCGTTCGCGACAACTGCTAATCGCTTGTCTGACGCGCTTGATTGCCAGGGGGTATTCTGCGCGAATATAGAGGTATCCTTCATCGGCGCCGACGGCATAAGCCGCTATGGCCATGCCTTCAAGAATCCGATATGGATAAGACTCCATCAGCATGCGGTCCATAAATGCCCCCGGGTCGCCCTCGTCTCCGTTGCAAATCAAGTATTTCTTTTCGGACTTGCTGCTGCTGACGGCGGACCATTTTCGATGTGTCTGGTAGCCGGCGCCTCCCCTGCCTCGCAGTCCGCTCTTTTCAATCTCTGCAATGATTTGCTCGGGCGCCAGCTCCTTGGCGCACTTCCGCAGGGCCTCAAATCCATCGTTGCTCAAATACTCATCAAGGTCAACCGGGTCAATGCATCCGCAGTGCTCGGTAGCGATATGTACTTGTCTGTCCAGAAAGCCCGCGACCGGCCGATCCCGCGCACCTACCGAATAACGTGTGACGGGCTCCCAGGCTTTGTCGGTAAGTATCTTATCCAGCATTGTGGATATGGCATTCTTGATTTTCGGCGTAATTTTTTTCGGCTTGAAATGCCTAAGTACAATAGCTCTGGCATGCTCGGGGTGGATCCTTGCGTAACGAAACGAGGTCCCGCCGGCCATAGTCACTTCTACAATGGGGGCCAGGAAGGACATCCCCGGACAGCCGACACTTTTGACCACGACCTGAGCAGAAGTTTCTTTAACAGCCTTTTTTAGTGCCTCATATACTTTGGCGCTGCCGCCGGCGACACAACTGGAACAGAGGCATATACGGATTTCGCCGAGTTGCTTGCCGGCTTCTATATGCTCCGGCGCCTCCTTTCGCTCAGTGCGAGCTTTTTCCTGCTCGATAAAATCCCTCAATACCGCCGGAACCCGCTCGCTGCTCAGGTACCCGTAAGTAATATCAGCAATCTGTATGGCAGGGGCAAGCATACAGCATCCCAGACACGCCACTTTCTCAACGGTAAACATCTTCTCCGGGTCAGTATCGTCTCCGGCCGGGATATGGAGGTAGCGCTGAAAGGCGTCGTAAACCTGTTCGCCGCCCCTAACGTGGCAGGCCGTCCCGATGCAGACTCGAACCATATAACGCCCGGCCGGGTGATGTCTGAACTGGCTGTAAAAAGTCGAGACGCCGGCAATCGCCCCGGGAGTAATCTCGCTCACCTCGCAGACCCGCTCGAGGGCCTCTTTGGGCAGATACCCAAACTCGCCCTGAACGGCCTGGAGTATCTCAAGCACCCTCTCGGCTCCGGTGCCGATTCTCTCAACGGCCCTGTCAACAGATGTCAAATCCAAGTCACTCATAAGAGATTAAGCGTTATCAAGGCTCCTGTGTTGTCTCTTCTTTACCTATGCAATAGAGATTCTCTACTCCTCGTATGTAGATGCGGCCATCCACAAAGGCCGGCGAGGCGCAGCATTCCTCGCCCAGCTCACACCTGGCCAGCTCGTTATATTTTGGCAAGACCTCGGCAATTATCATAATGCCCTTCTCGGTAAGCAGATACAGCTTATCACCAACAAGACTTGGCGAAGCGAGAAAGCTGTCTCTGCCCTCACCTATATCCTCCTCCCAGAGTTTCTCACCGTCGGCAGCCTTAAAGCAGAGCGCCAATCCGTCGGAGTTCAGTATGAAGACAAACTCACCGTTGCCAATCGGACTGCAAATATCGGGAGCGGGCTCATCGAGGCTCCAGGCGATGTGCGTCTTAGTGACGTCACCCTTGCCGTCGGTCCGTATCGCAACTGTTTTGCTGTATGGCTCTATGACAAATGTCAGTCCGTTGGCATAGATTGGAGTCGGTGCGACGTCGCCTGCCAGGCATTCGGCCCGCCAGATTTCGGCACCGCTGTTAGGTTCGTATGCTATTACCCAGGGGTCGGCGGCGGTGATTATCTGGGGCCCGCTGTCGGTCCGGGCCACTATCGGCGTACTCCAGGAATTCGCAACCGGGCGTTTGGCCTGCCACACGACCCGGCCGGAGAATCCATCCAAGGCTATCAGCTTGGACTTTTCGGACTCGGTGTCTCCCTGGTCATACTGAATTAAAAGCAGGTTACGATACATCTCGAGCGAAGAGGCATAGCCATAGACATTGTCCGGCGTGCCCAGATTCTTAGACCAGAAACTTCGTCCGGAAAAGTCGAAACAGGCCAGATCACCGGTTACAAAGATTGCAAAAACTCGTTTGCCGTCCGTTGTGACGGTGGGGGCGGCCCAGCCTGTGTCCTCCATCACTTCAACCGGCTCTTCGTTGGGCTTGAGCGGGGCCCTCTTGACGTCGCCGGTCCACAAAAGCTCGCCCGAAAGCGCATCAAAGCAAAATACGTTGAGCCGGTTTGGGTCACCGCCTGAGAGGAAAAGGCGGTCGCCCCAGACAACAGGTGAATTATGCCCGGCGACCGGCACCTTAGTTTTCCAGAGAATCCCTTTTCCCGATTTGCCGTCCCAGCTCTCGGGCATGTTTACATCAGCGCTAATCCCAGCCCCTTCGGGCCCGCGGAAGCGATGCCAGTTCCGACTAATCTTCTCCGGCGTCGGATATGAATCGGCTGCTGCATCGGTCGCGCGAAAGTCAATGCGGGGGCCTATTGCAAGAAACAGCATCACCGCCCCGGCCAGCCCCAAAGCAGCAGCCACGGACCACCGGGCCAGCATGGCCTGGCGGATTTGCTCGGAAGCCGCGCCCTGCTGGGGCTGCGGCGCCGGCATTTTCTCCTTGAAGGTACCCGCCCACTTGATGCCAATGACGAATACCGACAGAGAAGCCAGGAGCAGGTAGCTGCCTGTGCGGGAAAAATCCAGCACTCGAAACATCGCCCGCCTGAACTCCAGGTCCAAACGGCGAATCTCCTCTAACAAGGCCTGCTCATCGTCAGGCTGGTTGCTAATTTCTATCCTCAGATTCTCCAGTTTCTTTTCCCATCTCGTCTCGTGCACGCGGCCCCGAATGTAATTTCCAACGATAAGTGCAAGTACAATGACGGAGAACACCGCGCCGACTAAGGCCGTGGCGACCGCGCTTCGGTGCCACGCGCTCACAGCCTGAACGTCCCCGGAAGTGTTGTTATCAGGAGATTTCATCTTCAACTGATTGCCTTGTCTTTCTTGCTAAGCCTCAGGCGTTCCCTGGGGCAGTGCTTGAAACATCGGCCGCAGGCCAGGCAGCCGGCCCTATCGGCCTCGTAATCCGTCCTTTGACGCCAGACGGAGACGGCGGTGAGCTTGACGCCGATCACGAGTCCCATAAATCCGCCGAGAAGCCAGCCGCCAATAGCGAACTGCCCGCGGACGCCTGAAGCCTCTTCGTAAAGGTCTTTGACTTCTCGGCCTGTTGCTCTAAAAGCTAAGCTGGCATCCGTAGTCCCTTCAACTTCGCCCGCTTCTTCCAGGTAGATGCGCTCGGCCAATCGGACCGTCGAATGCATCCGGGACGTTACGTTTTTGAACCGGGCGCCGGCCCACCCACAAAAAAGTATCAGAACAGGCAGCAGAAGAATCAACAACGCCAGTGTCTTTTTGCCTCTAACATACTCGGTGGCAGACCATTCGTCCGCGGGCTTTCTGATAGCGCCAAAAGGACAGGCATCCTCACACAGCCTGCACCCAATGCACTCATCGGGCGTGATAGTTACGCGCCATCTCGAGAGGCGTGAAAGCTGCCTGAGAATCACACCATAGGGACAGAAGAACCGGCAGTAAGGGCGCCCTATGAACAGGCCCACCACGAGGAAGCAGGCCCCGATTATCAGGATGTTCAGATTACCACTCAGGCGGAAAAATGAAACAAACGGGTCATATCTGCATATCAAAAACGCGCTGCCCGTGGCAGCAAAGAGGACCGCCAGGCCCAGGTAGAGGTAGGCAAAGACCCGCAGACCGCTCGCCAGCCAGTCGGGCACCGAGACCGGACGCAGCAGAACCAAATCCTGGATCGCGCCGAGGGGACAAACGGCCGAACAAAAGACCCTACCGAAGAAAAGCGTAAATATAAGCGGCAGCAGGAAAAAGGCCGAAACCGTAATCGGCACCGCATAGTCGCGGTCAAAAATCGACAGAACAATGTTCTGAATCGCGCCTATGGGACAGACGCAGCCTTTCCGCCAGAAGCCGAAATAGACCAGCGAGAACACCATCAGAACAAATATCGCCCGCCGGCTGCGCATCTTCAAAACCAGGTATGAGGCCAGGATGAGCGCTGCCAGAAGGACCGCAACATCTATATATTCGTAGATACTCTGGCGTGGATGAGGGGCAGCAGGGCTGGGCGGCAGATCATAGCCGCTTTCAAATTCGGGCGGCGGAAAGCGTTGCGGCGCGGCTATCTTGGCCGTGTTTTCACGGGCTGGAAGCCCGTGCCGACCTGATACAACCGCGCACAGGTTCACAACGACGGCTGTGGCGATTATGATATGGCCGAAGCGTATCATCAAGCGTGGCCCACCTTCTTAAGTATGTAAGGCCTCTCTGCGGGAACACGCTTGAATGCCCCTGAAGGACAAGCTGCAGCAATGGAACATTCATTGCAATTCAAGCAGCGATCGTGACGTACCTGAAGAAACAGCGCGCCGTTGCCGAAAGTCATGCAGCCTTTGACGCATTTGCCGCAGCCGATACATAATGATTCGTCAATCGTGTACTCGTAATAGGGGTCCTCGATATACTTTCGCTTTATCGCGCCGGTAGGACAGCTTTGATTCTCCGCTCCCTCGGTGATGTCATAGGGTTCGGGCTCGAAGAAGCCGAAACATATCTCGCAGTATCCGCAGATTTCAAAATCGTGCGTACACTTAACCGCGGACTCTTCCAGCACACACCGTGTCGCACAGTTGCCGCAGGCAATGCATATATTCGGATCAATCTGCCAGAGAGTACGGGTCTTTCCAAGCCTGCCTGCCAATAAGCCTGCCAATCCACCGAGGCCGGCCAAACAGGTCCCAAAAAAACCATTTCTTAGCAAATTACGTCTGGAAATATCGTTCTTATTCTCAGCCATCGTTTATTCTTTCAAATTCTCCTTTGCAGACGAAGCCCGTGGCAGACGGCACGTCTCGAAAAGCTCGCAGCCCTTACAGAGTCCGTCATTGATGCAAATACCTTCTCGCATTAACCTGTATCTTTTGGCAAGAAGTGAGCCTGCCCCCGCACACAAGAGCGCCAAAGAGGCGTACCTCAGCGCGCCAATAAACAACTGCCGACGGCTCGCTGTGGCATCGGCATCCTGCCGATGATTTCGAAAACACGGGCAGGATGCCCGTGCTACATTTTCAAAACGGCTGCCCATTATCCTGCCTTTTTCCTGCTATAGACTCTGACAAGGTTCTTAACGGTGTCCAGCACGAAAACACGCCCTTTGGCATCGACGGCAATGTCGAAACCTACGGCCTGACCCTGGGCGGGGAATTCGCAAACGGCGGCGGCACCGCCTTCGATTAATTGCTCGGGCCCGGCCACGACACCGGCGAAAACACCCTCCACATCGTAAATCTTGACCCTTATCAGGCCCTTTTCACAGGTGACAAAACTTTCATCTTCAAGTATGGCGAAATTCACCGGATTGCAGCACCCGCAGAAGCCTTCCACACTCCGCGAGAACTGGCCCCAGTAAAACTCAAGATCACCATCGAACGTGTAGGCTTCAATACGATGCCGTCCGGGATTGACCACTCGCAGCAGTCCGTCACGGGCAACTGCAAGGTCGAAATAAGGACTCCGTATCACGAAACCCGGAATATTCCTGTCCTCATCTCTGGCGCCGATGCGGTTGATTAACTTGCCCGCGGTATCATAGTGCAGGACAATGCGATTGCCGGCATCGGCGACAAACACATCATTTTTCGAGACGGCTATACTTGTCAAAACAGCCTTTTCACCAAGACTGTCCCAGGTTGCCAGTTGATTGCCTTGTCTTTCATAGACTTCGACGTGGTTTCTCATCCCAATGTATATCTCGCCGGCCTGCGAGACCGCCAGAGATCTCGGCTTATCTGTCAGTTGCACCTTACCGACCAGATTGCCGGTTTCGCCGAACATGTGAACGGCCTTGTCTCCGGCCACGTAAAGGGACCCCTCCGGGCCCACTACAATAGCGCTTGAACCGGCAAAGCCGGTACTGATTGGCCGGCCCGATTCTTCGTACAGAATCAGGTTCGGGTCAATCTTCGCCATGTCTTTAATATCATAGGTGAACTGTTTTCCAAGACCGCTGCCGCTTTCGCCCGTCACGTCAAGCCGCCACACGGCCACAACGCAAATAATAATAGCCACTCCAACGAGCAGCCCCACCAATACGTTTTCCGTTGTCGCTCCCGGTGGCACGGCCTTCGTAGCATCGGCATCCTGCCGATGATTTGGAAAAACACGGCCAGGATGGCCGTGCCACAAATCGATCTCATTTCTTACCATTTCTGCACTCAAAATCACACAAAATCCAATTACATCGCGTGGAAGGCGATGCCACAGCTCACATTCAACCCGACGAGGCTGTCACTGCGCAATATCAAGACATATCATCCGCTTTAGATCGCGCACAATCAGTCTGCCGGCGGCGATTGCCATAGGTCCCCAGGAATCCGGCCCTTCGAGGACTTTGGCCTGAGCAAGCTGCACATAACCCGAAGGGTCGGCCTGCGCCAAAGTCAGCAGTCCGGAGTCATTCATAACATAGATTAGTCCGTTGACGATAGTATATGGTCCGAGTCCAAATCTGTGCGCGCTTGTGCTGGTCCACACAGCGTTTCCGTCCAAATCGAGACAGGTCAACTGCCCGTCCGGGCGGACCCCGTAAATATGGCCGTTATAGAAGATAGGGGTATGCTGAGCGGAGCCGAATACTTCCGGCTCAAGCCGAAAGGCCGCCTGCGCGATTATCTTGTCGCCCTGCTCGGTTAATCGCAGCATCATACTTCCGGCATTGTATCCGCCGGAGAGAAAAATCAGGCCATCACCCACCACTACTGGTGTCGGAGCGTTTGCGATGCGGATTTTCCATTCGGTGGTCTCCCACAAGATGCTCCCGTCGCTTGCCGAGATGCCGGCCACCCCTCCGCTGCCGCAGCAAACGTACATACGCCTGCCTGCGAATTCGATCGGTATCACCGACGAATGCGTCATCGTCCAGCGACGGGGATTGGGGCTCTGCCAGACGATCTCGCCGCTCTCGCAATCGACAGCCATCATCAACGGGTCGCCGCCGACGGCAATTATCGCCTTGCCGTCCTCAATGAGCGGGCACTGTCCGGCGTACCAGGGGGGAACTTTGGCCTTGAATTGCCCGACCAAATTCAGCATCCAGCGAAACTCGCCCGTTGCCGAATCCAGGCACGTAAGGTGACACTTCGGCCCAAGTGCCACGAGATATTTTTCTGTGACCGCCGGTACGGTCCGGCTCATGCCGTGATTACGTTTGATCTTGACCGGATAAGAATACCGCCAGATTTCTTTGCCGTCCGCAAGCGAGAGACATCGAATGGCATCGGCCAGGTTCTCCTGGTCATAATCGACGACATACACCCGCCCCGCCAAGACTGCGGCCCCGGCGTAACCTTCCCCTAACTCAACCGACCACAGGACCTTCGGGCCCTGGTCCGGCCAGCTCCTCTCAACGGTGAACTCTTCGCTGCTTATTGCGTCGAAGTTCGCGCCCCTGAAACGCGGCCAGGCGCCGGGCAAATCAGCCGGCACACCATCGAACCGAACCAGTTGCCCCTCAACTTCCCCGGCGGCATTGGCATCAGAAGATATTTGTGGAATATTCTCGGCGACAGGCCAACGCTCCTCAAAGTCCGTCGCTGCCCCGGCACTGAGCCACACGTACATAGATATTATTCCAACAACCGCTAATGTTGCTGGTATTGTCCCGGCAATAAGCTTCATACCGTCAGTGGCACGGCCTTCCAGGCCGTGTCCTACTCATTTCTTAAGGCCTCTAACATCTTTCCTCTAAGCGCAAATACCGTCGCAATCCGTATCCACACCACGCCGCTCAAAGCTATACCGGCGACTGTCAGCGCCAGTGAAAGATACGGAACCACCGCCCCGGGTGATTTTAGAGCAGGCCCGGCCGCCACCAGCGCAGCGGCAGTCCCACATACCAGACCGCCTGCCATAAGCCCGGAGTGCTCGTAAAAGACCATCCGTTTTAACGCCGCCTTATTAAACCCTACTGCTCGCAGCATTGCAAGCTCGTTTCGCCTCTCGAGCATATTGCGAAGCACAACAAGTCCCAGACCGACACTACCAAGAACAAGCCCCAGACCTCCCAATATCTGAAATATCGAAAGATAGGTGCTCTCAACCTCACTAAAGGCCGCCAGCCGCTGCCTGGCCGATGTAAGTCCCAATCCAAAATCCGTCAATCGCGCAGAAAGGTGGTCGGCCACCGCCTCGACCTTCTCGGCCGGAGCATCGATAAGCAGCACGCGGTATCCATCCTCCGACGGGAAACGCTTTACGAATTGATCCTCCGCAATAATTAGACTGCCCTGGAGGATTGAGCTCTCTAACATTCCAACCAGGCGAAGCCGAAACTTTCGCCCTTTCTCGTCACTGTACTCGATCTCGTCCCCCAGAGACTTGCCCAGCGCCCACTTAACTGTTGGGTAATCACCAACGGCGGGCACGACGTCTTCGTCCTCGTGGTCATTAAGCAAGTCCCAGGCTGTTTCCTTATCGGCACCGGCCCTTGTGCCGGCGAAACTAAAAGAGCCGCGTTTGAGCAGTTGCTCCGGCTGAACGCCCAACAAGCGCGGCGTCTGGGCCCGGTTCAAGTTGAAACAGCTCGCATCGTCCCCATCGCGAACGCGCAACTGAACTATCTCAACGTCTTCAAGGACATTGCTATCGACAACCATTGATTCGCGACCGGAATCAGTATTCAAATCATGCAGAATTCCTATGGCCGATTCACCATATAATGCAAATCCCCCCGTACCCGAGTCGCGCCTCTCGGCGCCGGCCAGAGGATCGTGCCTGAAGACCTCCACCGCTATAATCAGGAAGATACCGCAAGCCAGCAGCGCCACAACCGCCAGGCTTCTCCCGCTTCGTCTCGTGGAATTGCGCAGCCCCAGGCCGGCCAGTGATGACATTGGCGTTTTCCAACTGCCCGCCACCATTTTAAGTAACGCCCCGGTCAATCCAAGCCCGGCAGTCAAGAGCAAGGCCCCGGCCCCGAAAAACGCCCCGGCAACCGCACCGCTGTCACCGCCGGCCACCACGGCAAGCAGCACCAGCGCCCCCACCGTCGCGACCGCCGCAACCGCC
The DNA here is from genome assembly GCA_023128595.1 of Planctomycetota bacterium. Taxonomy (GTDB): domain Bacteria; phylum Planctomycetota; class Phycisphaerae; order Sedimentisphaerales; family Anaerobacaceae; genus DAOVRL01. The sequence continues at coordinate 25,938 of JAGMDR010000026.1, forward strand.
AGCCCAATCCGCCCGCGGGAGAAGCGCTTAGCAGAGAGAAATTGCCACTGGGCCGCACCGGCAAGAAGCTCGCGGGCGGGCCTCGAGACCTGTTTGCGCAAAGTCAGCCATATCGCAACTAAGGAAATAACAACCGTGGCCAACGCCCCGGCAATCAGGGTGAAGGCTTTCGCGTGGAAATACATTGCCGAGCCGCTTATCGCCGCCGAAAGTGCGTATATCATAACTTTCGTATAAAGCAGTGCCGCTGCCGTTCCTGCAATCGCGCCGGCCAGCGCCACCAGCCCGCCTTCGATAAACAGCAGCCGCCTCACCTGCTTCGGCAAGAACCCCACCGCTAACAGCATTCCAACCTGCTCGCTGCGGCTTTCGACGCCGAATACAAACAAAAGGCCCGTCAAGACTACCGCCGCGACGATAAGAAACATACTCATCCAGAGAAAAAGCCAGCCGAAATAACTCGATCCGCCTCCGGCCTTTGCGCCGCGCTGACGTACCGGCTGGAAGAACAATCCCACCGAACCAGGATCAACCGCGCTTAGGAGCTTGCGTCCAATATCTTCCCCTGGTCCGCTGCCGGGCGGGTAGCGTATCGCCGTCATATTTCCATACCTGTTGGCCCACATACCCTGCCCGGACCCTAATGTAACGAACGCCTTGGGCGTACCGCGATACCGGTCCCAGTAGGCCTCGTCTTTGTCGCGTATCTTATCGAGATCGATAGGAATACCAGGCTCCCAATCCCTGCAATTATTCACATCCGCCAGGCCCGGAAAACCCGGCATCAATTCACGGTCCGCAGCGGGCCCGCCCATAGGCAGAACTTTCCGAACCTTGAAACCGGATTTTTGCTCGTGGAGTTTCCGCATCGGCCCAACAACGAAATACGCAAGCTCTATCGAATCTCCCACTTCGGCCCCGAGGTCGTCCGCAAGCCACTGGTTAATCAGGATTTCGTCATCCTGCATATCCGGCGGAATAAGGCTGCTTGCGTCCACCGCCGATGCCATAGCGGCCACCATAGAATACGGAGCGGCCTTCTCGCCCAGACGCAATTCGTTGACGAAATATGTCAGGATTCCAACGGCGTGGTCGCCCGCTCCGGTCGCGGCCTCAGCGAGGGGGCGGTCAATGAATATCCGCCTGCTGCGTATTTCAAGTGCCCCCTGCCTGTCCAGCGTGCGAAGCTCAAGGGCGGCGTCGGCCAGCCGCCAGCGCTTGCCGATTACCGCATTGGCCTTTTCAACAGTTATGCTGTCCTTGTGACCGGCTGCTGCCAAAAGCATGTTGGCCTGGGCACTGTGACCGAGATTTTCCTGCAGCCATTGAATCGGCACAAAAACGTTCAACGGGGCAGCTTGATTGGCCTGCAGGCTGAACCGCCCAAATTGTGATTTGCCGGCAACCGCCTTTACTGTGGGCCGAAGAAGGACCGACAAATCCGAAGCCGGCGTCAGAGGTACTTCGCGCGGCATCAGTCCCGGTTTCTCTATCCGCAGTTTAACTTCATCGCCTGGTTCGACGCCCAGCCTCTCGGCCAGCGGCTCGTTCAGAACAACGCCCCCGCGACAATCGGCGCCAAACGGCTCGCCATCGGCATTTGCTCCAATCTCGAAGAAACGCTCGTCAACACCGAGCACCTCGACTCTGTTCGCCAGCCTCGTGCCGTCGCTGTTGGCTATCAGGCCGCGCAACTGCAGCACCGGCGCGACTTTTGTCTTCAGCTCCGCCGCCAGCTCATCGGCCAATTCAGCCCTGAAGAATCTGTTCTGTGAAACAAGGGCAAGCTGCGTCGCGCCCAATCGAGCCTCGGCCATCATCATTAGACTGTGACGCACCGAATCGCCCACAACCAAAGCACCCGTCAGCACGGCCGTACTGACCATAACGGCAAGCAGGACTCCCAGGTTCGTCCTCCAATAGAAGCGAAGACTTCTTTTGACAAGTCCCCACAAGCTCATGTCCCGCTCCTATTTTTCAACAGGCCATTGCTCAATTCCATAACCCGCCCGATGCGCTCGGCGAGGCCCGGCGAATGTGTTACCACAATCAACGTAACCTGCTCGCTGCGGTTGAGCTCGACCAGCAGCTCGGCTATATTCCGCGAAGAATCCTCATCCAGCGAGCCGGTCGGCTCATCGGCAAGCAGCAGCCTGGGCTTATTTATCAAGGCCCTCACAACCGCCACCCGCTGGCGTTCTCCTCCGGAAAGCTCGCCCGGACGATGCAGCAGATGCCCGCCAAGCCCCACACGCTCCAGCAGGTCAACCGCTCTTTGGTGAACTTCTTTTTTTGAAACCCGGCCCTTACCGACAAGCGTCGGCACTAAAACATTTTCGAGCACCGTGCACTGGCCCAGCAGATGATGCAACTGAAAAACGAAGCCGATATCCCGGTTGCGAATCCGGGCAAGCTCCATATCGTCCAGCTCAGCAAGATCCCTGCCGTCAAACAATACCCGCCCCGCCGACGGACGGTCAAGCGTCCCAACAATATTGAGCAGTGTGCTCTTGCCGCTGCCCGACGGCCCGACTATCACCAGGGCTTGGCCCTGTTCGAGCTTTATGGTGATATCCTTAAGGACAGAAAGGCCCTCTCTGTCACCGAGGGACTCATAACTTTTCGCCACGCTAACAAGTTCCAGCATAATTAACCTCGCCGAAATTGCTCTACGATTCCTTCGTATATACGCACCATCTCCCCGGCAGTTTGCTCAATGTTGAGTTTTTCAAATACCGTCTTTCGGCCTTTTTGGCCCAGTTCCCTCGCGTAATCCGGATGAAGCAGCAGTCGCTCCATCGCAGAGGCCAGGGCAGCCGCATTGTTGGGCTCACAGAGCACGCCGCCGCCGGTCATCTTTAGCAGCTCGACAAAGGCGCCGCTCTGCGGCTGCACCACCGGTACGCCCGCCGCAAGGGCCTCAAGCACATACAACCCGTAAGCAGCAGGCCGCTTCTCCGGCACGGTCAGCACCGAAAGGCTGCTCAAGAATGCGAGCTTGGCATTGCGGTCGAAATCCGCTAAGAACTCAACGTCATCAGTCAGCCCACAAGAGCTTAACTGCCGTCGAATCCGGCTCAAGAACGCCCTGTCATTTGCGCTGTGACCGCCGGCAATTCGCAGCCTTGCATTTTTCAATTTATCATTCTTCTTGAGTATGACGAACGCATCAACCAGAGTGTCCAGGCCCTTGTCGGAACACATCCGCGAAAGAAAACCGATGGTGGGCACGTCAGGCCCGCTTTCCCGCGGTTTGTACCCATCCAATGAAATGCCCACATACCCAACGCGCACGCGGGCCGCGTCAAGCCCCAGCCTTTGCTGCATAAAACCGGCGTAGTATCTGCTCACCGCAATAAACGCATCCACGTCCCTCGACCGCTGGGCAAGTATTTCCCACGCCTGTTTCGCGTAGGGCGATGCCAATCCGTCAAGAAACCCGTGCTCGTCCTGAAGCAGGCACACAATCGGCACGCCGAGCTTATCTTTGATACGCCTTGCCAGCCCCACCAGAAGAATGTTGGACAAGCAGACTACATCAGCTCTGTTTCCTTCAGCGCCCAACCATTGCACGAGCCTTTCCAGCTCTTTTATCTGTCGGCCCTGTTCGCCCTGCAGCATCGATATTGTGGTCCGGCCAAGGTCTCGCGCACTGGTCATTTCCGCCTTGCGGGCGACCCAGCCCAAGAGCCTGGGCGAATCGAACAGGCGGTCGATCCAGCGAGGGGTCTTTCTAAAAAGAGCGGACTTCTGCTGCAGGTACACGTTGATGCCGCCGAAAAAAATCGGCGCACAACGGACGGCCTCGCTCTTGTCAACCTGCAACGGCAGATACAACGGGACCATAAGAACATCGTGCCCCAACTTGCGCATCGCAGTTACCAGGGCCGCATCGCGCAGACAGTTCTCACAATAGAAGCTGTCACCCAAGCCAGGCGTTATCTGCACGATTCTCATAGGCCCGCGGCTCCGACTCTACTGCTTTGCCTTAAAAGCATACAAATAACCATCGTCGCTGCCGACAACAATCATCCCCTTGGCCACCGCGGGCGAAGAGGTAACAGCGCGGCCGATCTCGTATGACCAAACCTTGCTCCCGTCCGAAAGTCTTATCATATAAAGCCGCCCGTCTTCGGAGCCGACAACCACCTTATCTCCACAAATGACCGGTGAGCTGTCAACTTCGCCTAATGTCTGAAATGTCCAGACCACCTTGCCGTTGTCACGGCCGATACAGTGCACCAGCTTGTCTCTTGCCCCAAACACAACAACGTCATCCCCGACTGCAGGCGAAGAGAAAATCGCATCTTCGCAGGCATACTTCCAGAGGATCTCGCCGGCGGCGATGTCGGCCTTGATGAACTCGTTGTCGTAATTTCCGACGTACACCTGCCCTTCGAGAATAGCCGCCGAGGCCGCGATATACGAGCCGGTATCGATTTGCTTGACCTCGCTGCCGTCGGCCATAGAGACAACGTGAATCAGAGCATCACAGCCCCCGAAGACCGCCCTGCCGGCACCGACGGCGGGCGAGCCGTTCACATAGTTACCCGTTTCATAGGTCCATACAACCTTACCATCGGCCGAATTGAGGCAATATACTACGTTGTCGTAGCTGCCCACCAGTACCCAAATGCTCCCCCCGTCCGGTGAGCGCGTCCAATTGGCGGCGCCCGATATCTGCGAATCGCTTCTGTGCTTCCATTTGAAAGAGCCGCTGTTGGCGTCAAGGGCGTATAGATAACCGTCCAACGTCCCTATGAAAACCGAACCGTCAACCACGCAAGGCGCGGCCTCGATCTCGTCGCTCGTATGGTATTCCCAAACCTGGTCTCCCGTTTCCAAATCGACCGCATAGACATTTGCATCGGCCGAGCCTATAAAGACAAGGCCATCGGCGATTGCCGGTGACGACTTGATCCGGCGGGCCGTCTTGAATCTCCACGCAAGTGACATAGAATCAGGCAAAGTCCCCGACGCCCTGCCCAATAGCTTCTGCCCGCCGCGAAACATAGGCCAGCTATCCTGGCTTTGAACCACCACTTTCGGCTGCACAGGGCCTGTGGTCCCTTCGGTGTCGGTGACTTCAGGTCGACGAACTATCAGTACCACAAAGACTATGCAGACTCCAACCAGAGCAGTAACCACCAGAATTGTCCTAATCGCCGCACCCATAGTAATTCCCATCGTAACCAATCATAACATTGCAATAAGGCCGACACCAATAATAACGCATTGACGCACCGCAGGCAATAACTGTCCTGTTGTCGAATACCGGGAGAAATGGCGCGTCAAGTCAGGCAGTGGATAGCAGCTTCTATCAAAGCAGACTCATTGTGCCGTACCGCACGAGGCGCCTGGGTGCGGACAGGCCGAAGCGCGTCATCGGGTTTTTCATCCGCTGCTGCAATTTCGTTATGGCGTGCCGGGGCTGGGGGCTGCTGCGCGCCAGCTCTCGGCATCGTTCCAGGTGGCCGGATGGGCGGTCGGGTCGATTATCTCCAGTGATTGGCCGCCGCCGTCGGTGCTCGGATACCACCTGTCACTGTAGTCAAACCTCATTATCGCCGCCTCCAGCGGCCAGGCAAGCTGGAGGACAATGTCCTCACCACCGTTGCTCAAGTCGTTAATGTACACACCTGCAACGTTGGCACTATAGCCGTAGGCGGACCGAAAAGCAGCCAGATTGCGGACGACCACCACGTACTGGCCCGGATCAAGCTGCATATTCGGGAATACAAACTCAATACCGTCGGTAAACCCGACTCCGTCAAGCTTGAGCGGTACGTCACTGATGTTCTGCAGCTCAATGTAGTCAAAGTTGCTGCCAAACTGCGCGTGGTACATCATCTCAGTGATACGCAGACCGGCCAGAACATCCAGGTCGTCAATAAAAAGAAAGTCCTCGTCCAACGCCGAGGTGGTAACGTCCAGCTCAGCCGAGATGACGAAGTCTGAGCTGCCCAGTCCATCATTCAGGCCGTGGATGGCCAGCACGTTATTGCCGGACCTCAAAGCGCTGATGTAGTCGGAGGCGGAAACGTCAATAAACTCGAAGTCAACTGCCTGCGAATCGGAGTGACCGCCGCTGGCCCCTGAGTCCCATTCAGGCGTGCCGCTGAAGTTACGTTTGGCTGTATCAAGCTCCACACCGTTTATGTACGGTACAAATCCGTCATCATACCGTATCTTCAGCGTCATACCCGTGTAATCGGCCAACTCGCCGCCGTCAACAGTGAAGGGGATGCGGATATAGCAGGTTTCATTCTCGTTGTCCATCTGTGACTCAACGTCAAGGGTGATAAGATCTACATAGTTCACAGCGTCGCCCGGGTGTGTTTCAAAGCCCACACCGCCGGGAGCACCCACACAGGATAACCAGGCCGAGTGGTCAAAATCAGGGTCGGATTTCCAGGTATCGCCG
>JAGMDR010000260.1 GCA_023128595.1 Planctomycetota bacterium
CACCCTCGAATTCGGCCAGACCTATCAGTGGCAGGTAAATCAGATTGGCACAGGCGGCACGGTCGAGGGGCCGGTATTCACATTCACGACCGCAGGAACGCCCGACGGATGCCTCTCTGTGGACGATTTTGAGTCCTATTCCGATGACGGCATTTTACAAGCCGCCTGGCCGGACAATATCGACAACTGGAACTACGGTCACGTTGAAACCAGCATTGTATATGGAGGCGCTCAATCGCTGAAATTTGACTACCAGAATCAGTACGACCCGAACGAGACTACCTTGACGCACACTTATGCCGACCCGCAGGATTGGACCAGGGCCGGTCTTACTGCTTTGTATCTGTACCTTCATGGTGACGGGGACAATTACGAGCAGAAGCTCTACGTGGGGTTGGAAGATGCGCTTACCAATGCACATGAGATGCCTGCGGTCCCGGAGCCTTATGCTTACGCGGTTCAGACCGAGATGTGGCAGAAGTGGGTTGTTGAGCTCAGTCAGTTCGGCGACAATGGTGTTCACCTCGACCAGATAAAGAAGATCACCCTGCACGTGGGCGACGGGACTAACTCGGGCCAGCCGGATGCGGACTACGATATGATATACATCGACGAGATCAGGGTCTGTCCGCGCAGATGCTCCTTAAATCTGGCCGGCGATGCAGACGGAAATTGCAGGATAGACTTCGGTGACATTGCCGTTATCGGTAGCATCTGGCTTACCGAGGGAACATACGAGCTGCCGTGATAACCAACAACCACTTGGGTAAGTGTTAGCTAACAGTCTGCGAGGACTGACATGTACAACAGAAAGATACAGTTCAGGAGAAAAATCATGTCCAAGAGAATAGGAAATATCCTGACAACCTGTTTTGTGGCAGGATTGATTATTGCGGTGAACAACGTCGCGCAGGCCAATTGGTCGGAGACGTTCGGCGGCAATGATTTCGACCTGACCTGGACGTTTGGCTGCTATCCCGCCGTGACCGGGACGTTTACTCACCTTATTAAAGACGGCCCCGGCGATGATGATTATCTCGGTTTGGATGAAAGCACCCCATTCGACCTGGGCGGCGGCAGCTATGGTTCGGCGTTTGGAATGGGCTTCTGTGCTGAAGATTTCAGCGACGTCCGCGTCGGCGCGGTTGTCAATGTTATGGGCGATGCCTCCCGCAATTACTCCGGCATAGCCGCCAGGGGAAATTGGTTCATCGACCCGGATGGTCAGATGACTGGCGCGCCCGGCATGGTTGCCATCGGTGCCTACACCCTGTTCTATCACTGGGAGGACGGCCCCCGCAGAGTGAGAATCGAAATCATGAAGATTTTTATGAACGATGATGCGATTATGGGGACCTACATGCCGGAGGTTCCGGTACCCGGCCTGGACCACGTCCGCAGCCGCTACGTTGAGCTTGACGTGGTCGGCTCGGACCCCGTATATGTGACGGGAAGCATCTATGAGTATAAAGGCGGTCCCCTGCTCGTGAGGACCCCGACAATGGTCGATACGGGCGGCCGGGACCCCTGGGAGAACTCGGATATCCCCGACGGCTGGCCAGTATTAGCCGGCGGCAAGAGCGGTGTCTTCGCAACAAATGAAAATCCTACCCCGGTCGGTTATCATGTTACCTTCGATACTGTCTCATCTGTCTCCGACGGGCCTTCAGCGGTCTGCTTGAGCCCGGCCGACGGTGCGACAGGCGTCGATGTCGATGCCGACCTGAGCTGGGTTGAGGCGGCCTTTGCCACTTCTCGCGAGCTGTGGTTCGGCAAGGCTGGAGCTATGAAGAAGATCACGCCTGCCGGTACGACCTACGACCCCGGCACTCTCGAATTCGGCCAGACCTACCAATGGCAGGTCAGCCCGGTCGAGGGATACGTCTATACCTTTACGACCGCAGGAACGCCCGACGGGTGCCTCTCTGTGGACGATTTTGAGTCCTATTCTGATGACGGCACTTTACAAGCCGCCTGGCCGGACAATATCGACGGCTACAACTACACCTTTCTCGAAACGAGCGAGGACCTGGTGTACGCTGGCAGTAAAGCGATGCGCTACGAATGCCAAAATCAGTTTACCCCGTACTTGACTAAGGCCACCCGAACGTTTGCCGCCGCTCAGGATTGGGCCAGAGGCAATCTTGCTGCCTTGTCCCTGTTCTTCCGCGGTGAAGACGACAATCTCGAGCAGAGGCTCTATGTGGAGTTGGAAGATGCCACAGGCCCCGCTTCGGCAGTTGCAGTGGACAACCCTTACAGTTATGCAATTCGGACCGAAATGTGGCAGAAGTGGACTATTGAGCTGAGTAAGTTCAGTGACGGGGGCTTGGACCTGAGCCAGGTAAAGAAGATAACCATCGGCCTCGGCGACGGAACCAACTCCGGTCAAGCAGACGAGGACAAGGACACCATATACATTGACGAGATTAGGGTCTGTCCCCCCAGATGCTCCCTGGATTCGCGTGCCGATATAGATGGCAATTGCAGAATCGACTTCGGCGACTTTGCTGTTATCGCGGCCGGCTGGCTCAGCGAAGGGGAATACGAGCTGCCGTGACAGGCGGCCGGCAGGTAGAGGACTGTTGGTGAGCCGGTGGATCTTGCACCGCTCTGGGCTTACGGTGACCGGCACCGGATCGGCCTTCTACGGGATGGGTCGTAGCGGTATCTGTACGCTGATGAAGAGGTTGCTGTGGACAACGTGCCGCAGCAGGCGCTGGAGAGTGCCGATGGCGGGCTGTACTTTGGAGCGGACAACACCCTTGCGGCAGCGAGATTCTTCCAGGCCAGAACAGAACTTTGCACGCAGGGCGGTAACAAACTGCGTGGAGCCAAAGGCATGGCAAATTGTCGGCCATAACGAAAGTGAAGGTATGAAGCTCCGAAATCGAGAAAAATCGCACAGGGCCAGGGTGTCTACAAGCTTGAAGCCAGTATCGCTGCATGCGTTACCGACAAAGAGGAAAACTCAAGGGCACGCAGATCGGCAGGCACATCCGCTATACAAGAAAAGCCCTGCAAGAATTCTTGGAAAAAATGACAAATGAATGAGACCTCCTATCTGGTAGGCAGGCGCTCTTTGAGAGCTAAGTCATTTAATGATAAGCCATAACAATACAAGGCAACGCTCGGCGCAAGCACAGGGCGCAAGTTTGACCGTGAAATATCGCACTGTATAGTAGAGACTTGGCTCTTGTAGTGCTCAAGTGTCTCTAAATTGTGCTAAGAATGGTGTTTTGGCTCTTCTGAGGGCAGGTTATGAATGGTTGAAAAGAATGATAATCTCTGTTATGGTGGATTCTCAGCAGGCAGTAATGGGACAGTACTGGTATTTTATAAGAAATCAGCCACAAGGAGTAAATGATGAAAAGAAAAACAACCTGCATCAATGCCGCACTTCTCTGCATCGCCCTGATTGCCCTTGCCTTTCCTGCAAAGGCCCTTTCCCAGCGCCGCCTGAAAGTATTCATCCTCGCCGGCCAATCCAACATGGAAGGCCAAGGTGAAATGTTCAGCGGAGCCCGCGGCAATCTGACGTACCTGGTCCAAAATGATACAGAGAATATATATCAACACCTCGTTGACGCCGGCGGCAACTGGGTCGTCCGCGATGATGTCTGGATTTGGTACAAACGCGGAGGCAATACCGTCCTAAAAGGCGGCCTTTCCACAAGCTACGGCGTCAACAATAATTGCATAGGCCCGGAATTGCAGTTCGGCCACGTCATGGGTGAGCTTTACAGCAACGACGTACTTCTAATCAAAACAGCATGGGGCGGCAAAAGCCTCGCCGTTGACTTCCGTCCCCCAAGTTCCGGCTACAATAAACCGCCCCTCGTCGCAGGTGATCAGGGATATTACTACAAGGAAATGTTAGCCATCGTAGCCGACGTACTGGCCAATCTCTCGACCAACTTCCCCGCTTACAACAACCGCGGTTACGAAATAGCGGGATTCGGCTGGCACCAGGGTTGGAACGACCGAGTTAATCAGACCTACAACGATGAATATGAACAGAACATGGCCAACTTTATCCGCGATGTCCGAAACGACCTCGGCATACCCGATCTGCCCTTCGTAATCGCCACAACAGGCATGAGCGGATGGACCGAAACGCATCCTCGCGCCCTCTCTCTAATGGCCGCACAACTCGCCATGGCAACCTATCCCGAATTCGAGGATAATGTCGCCGTCGTCGAAACCAGGGACTTCTTCCGGGATTCCTCCGAATCACCCTCAAGCCAGGCCTACCATTGGAATCGCAATGCCGAAACATATTTCCTGATAGGCGAAGGCATGGCTTGCGCAATGGCCGCCCTGTTGGGCCAAACAGATATAGGAGTTATGGATTTCAACGCCGATGGAAATGTCAACTTCACGGATTTCTGCTATCTCGCCGCGCATTGGGACGCAAATGAATCCTCCGCCGCCGACATCGCCCCGATCCCCTTCGGTGACGGCATCGTCGACAGTCTCGATGTGGCCGCCCTCGTCGAATATTGGCTCAGAGACGTCTTGCTCCTTGCGCACTGGGGCCTCGATGAAACCCAGGGCGACATCGCCTACGAAGACGTAGGCGCAAGCCACGGCGCACTCCACGGCGATCCGAACTGGCGCGACAACGAAGGCGCCCTCGCCGGAGCTCTCGAGTTCGACGGCATCAACGACTATATCAGCACCGATTTCATCCTGGACCCCGCAAATGGACCCTTCAGCGTCTATGCCTGGATTAAGGGAGGCTCGCCGGGGCAAGCGGTCATATCGCAAACGGATGGTGCGGGAACCGGCAGGAGCTGGCTTGCTGCGGATTTATCGGGCGGTGAACTTATGACAGGAGTGAGGAAGGTTGGTCGAGGCGCTGCTCCTTTGATTTCAGAGTTTGTCATAACCGACGGCGAGTGGCACCGGATCGGGCTTGTCTGGGACGGCTCATACAGGCATCTTTACGCTGATAATGAAGAGGTTGCTGTGGATACCTTGCTGCGGGAGGCGCTGGAGAGTGCCGATGGCGGCCTGTACTTTGGAGCGGACAAAACGCTTGTGGCAGCGAGATTGTTCTCCGGCCTGATCGACGACATTCGCATTTACGACCAGGCGATAACACCCTGAAACGGCGTAGGCGGAAGCAAAAAGGTT
>JAGMDR010000261.1 GCA_023128595.1 Planctomycetota bacterium
CGTTGGCCAGGGCCAATCCGCCGAACAGGCTTGCCAGGGCCATATCCTCACGCGCACTGTGGTTGGCGCCGGCTTCATAAGCTGTCCGCAAAGAGCGCCCGACTTTTTTGAGGCCCTCGCGGCAGATGCCGTCCGTCAGCGGGTTTGCCTTGTTGGAGACATACGCCTCCATCAACTGGGTAAGTGCGTCCAGGCCGGTAGCGGCGGTTACCGCCGGCGGCATCGAATGAGTTAATCCCGGATCAACCACCGCCAGGCGAGGCAGCATCAGGGGACTACGCATGCTTACCTTGACCTGATACTCGGGCACACCGAGCACGGCGTTGCGCGTTACCTCGGCGCCCGTTCCCGCTGTAGTTGGAATCGCTATGTGCGGCACAGGACTGTTGCTTAGCGGCTTGCCGAGGCCGACCACCTCGAGATAATCTTCCAGTTCGCCGGGGTTGGTCAGCATGGCAGCGACCGCTTTGCCTGCGTCGAGGGCGCTTCCTCCGCCGATGCTGACCACCAGGTCGCTCTTCGCCCGACGGGCCGACTCGATGCCTTCCTTTACCATCGTAATGGTCGGCTCTCCAGGCACGCTGAACGTAACATATTCGATTCGGTGCTCTTTCAATTGCTCAAGGAGCGGTTTGGCGCGTTCAGCGCTGCGGCCGGTAATAACGAAAGCCCGGCCGCCCATCTCAACCGCCGACGGGCCCGCCTCTCGGACCGCCCCCCGGCCGAAAATGATTCGCGTCGCAGTGGCGAATTCAAACCTCATGGTTAGCCCCAGCCCTGCTCATCTGGAAACACATTGACATACTTGGTGCTGGTGCGCGGCTCGGCCATCATATCCGCCACCGTGTCGCGCCATTTCTGATAATGTGCCGTTTCCTTGTGCTTGGCCGGGTCGTCCGAAGTGCGATAGACCTCCACTAACACAAAACGCGCCGGATCATCCCGCTGCTCAATGACGTCGAATCGCCCCACACCCGGCTCGGCCACACTGTTGCGGGCGTTCTCAAGCGTCGCATCCCTAAAGGCCTCAACCTGATCGGGCTTAACGTGCACAAAAACGTGGACTATCAACATAATATTCTCCTTGTAGATTTCAACTTTCAAGCCGAAGTCTATCAAATAATCTGCGCACCTTCAAAAGATTCTTGTCCGCTGCCAAGAGCCAAAGCATCAGTCAACACCTCAATAGGCCTGAATCGGAGGGCACTTTGGCCTTGGCGCGGCTGGGGATGGTGCATATACTTACCGTGAATATCTCTCGAAAAAAGATTGAGGTAATTTTGAGATGAAAGAGCATCTAAGCGGTTTGATTGCGGCCCCTCATACACCTATGCACCCGGACGGCAGTCTGAATCTCGACGTAATTGAGAAACAGGCCCGATGCCTGATAGATAACGGTATCAAAGCGGTCTTCGTTTGCGGCTCAACGGGCGAAGGGATATCGCTGAGCACCAATGAGCGTATGCAGGTGGTCGAGAGGTGGAAGGCCGTGGTCGCCGACGCCCTGCCGATATTGGTGCACGCAGGCCACCACAGTCTGACAGAGGCCAAAGTCCTCGCCGAGCACGCCCAAAACCGAATCGGCGCCCGCGCAATAGCCTCTCTGGCGCCGAGTTACTTTAAGCCCAAGAGCATCGAAGACCTGGTTTCATTCTGCGCAGAAGTCGCATCCGCCGCACCCGAGACGCCCTTCTATTATTACCATCAGCCCGGAAACAGCGGCGTATGCTTTCCTATGGTCGAGTTCCTTAAAATCGGCGCCGAGCGAATCGGCAACCTCGCAGGATTGAAGTATTCATACGGAGATATGATGGACTTCGGGCGCTGCCTCGACTTCGCCGGCGGCGAATTCAATATACTTTTGGGGGTGGATGAGATGCTGCTTGCCGCGCTGGCGCTCGGCGCCCGCGGCGCCATCGGCAGTACATATAATTTCGCCGCTCCGCTATATCACAATATTATCAAGGCGTACCACACCGGCGATATGGCCGCCGCACAAGCCGAGCAAGCCCGCGCCAGAGAGTTGGTCGCCGTCCTGACGGAGTTCGGCGACCAGCCGGCCATAAAAGCCGCAATGAAGGCCATCGGAATCGACTGCGGCCCCTGCCGACTGCCTGTGCGGACCCTCTCGGACGAGCAGTACGAACAACTCCGCGCCGCCTTAGAACAAATCGGCTTCTTCACGTATTGCTCCAAACTCAACGCTTGATCACCTCTATGAAGGCTGACCAGATACAACAGACTTTCGGCAGGAAAAATACTGCCAAGCGTGCCGGTTTAATTGTAATCAGTTGCCTGTTGTCTTTGCAGGTGGCCTTTGGCGCCGCAACAGACAATCCGAATGCGAAACAGGCTTATCAGTGGCGGCCTCTGCCCGATCTGCCCGAACCGCTCGGAGTCGCCGGGCCTTATGCCGGCCTCAGTAATGGTGCACTGATTGTGGCCGGCGGCGCCCATTTCCCTGTGCCGCTCTTTGAAGGGGGCAAAAAACTCTGGATAGATAATATCTATGTGCTGCAAAAGGACCCAAACGATACGTACCTCTGGCACACAGGATATAAGCTCGACAAGCCCCTGGCATACGGCGCCTCCGTCACCACCGACCGGGGCTTGATTTGCATCGGCGGCTGCGATGAACAGAACTTCTATGCCGACGTTTTTTCCCTTCGCTGGGTGCACAGCAAAATCGAGCAGCGTCAGTTGCCCGCACTGCCGAAGCCCTGTGCATTCACCTGTGCCGCGAAGCTCGGCGATACCATCTACATTGCCGGCGGACAGACCTCGGCCTTGGCAACCGCCGCAATGAAGAACTTCTGGGCCCTCGACCTGGCAAATCCTCAACCAAAGTGGCGGCAGCTCGAGCCCTGGCCCGGCCCGGCGAGAATATTACCCGTCGCTGCCGCCCACGACGACTGCTTCTATCTCTTTAGCGGATGCGAGCTTCTGCCTGGCAAAGACGACAAGGTCGCTCGCCGCTACCTCACAGACGCTTACCGCTTCTCCCCAAAAGACGGCTGGCAGCGAATCGCCGACCTGCCCGCGCCGGTTGCTGCCGCTCCGACCCCGGCAACGGCTTACGGACAGTCGCATATTATGATATTCGGCGGCGATGACGGTGCCAACAGCAGCCGGGTCTGGGAGCTTAAAGACAAGCACCCGGGCTTTAGCCGCGACATCCTCGCTTATCACACCATCACCGATACCTGGGCGAAAATGGGAACACTGCCCGCGGCCCACGTCACTACCGCCGCGGTCCGCTGGGGCGATTCGGTTATCATACCCAGCGGAGAAATTCGCCCCGGAACGCGAACACCAAAAATCTATCAGGCCACCGCAACACAATCAAAACCTCGATTCGGCCTCGTCAACTATTCGGTCCTGACCGCTTACCTGCTGGCACTGGTCGGTATGGGTGTGTACTTTTCCAGGCGTGAAAAGACAACCGATGATTTCTTCCTGGCCGGCCGGAGAATACCCTGGTGGGCCGCCGGCATCAGCATCTTCGGCACTCAGTTAAGCGCAATTACCTTTATGGCCATCCCCGCAAAAACCTATGCCACCGACTGGGTTTATTTCCTCGGCAATATGTGCATAGTCCTGATGGCCCCGTTTGTAATCCTCCTCTATCTTCCTTTTTACCGCAAGCTCAACGTCACCACGGCGTACCAATACCTCGAAAAACGATTCAATATCGCCGTGCGATTGTTCGGCAGCGCCGCCTACATCCTCCTGCAATTGGGCCGAATGGCCATCGTCATATTCCTGCCGGCAATCGCCCTGTCAACGGTAACCGGCATCAGCATCTACTCGTGCATCCTGCTGATGGGCCTTTTGTGCACCTTCTATACGGTCCTCGGCGGGATAGAAGCCGTAATATGGTCCGATGTATTGCAGGTCGTCGTACTCTTGGGCGGTGCGGTCCTCAGCCTGCTCATAATCGCTCTCAATACCGAAGGCGGCTTTGCGGGAATCATCTCCACCGCCGCCGAAAACAACAAGTTTCATATCGTCAACCGGACCTGGGACTGGACTACAACAGCCCTCTGGGTAGTCCTCCTCGGCAACTTCCTCAACCAGCTTGTCCCCTACACCGCCGACCAGACGGTCGTCCAGCGATACCTCACAACCAGTAACCAAAAGCAGGCGGCAAAGTCCATCTGGACCAACGCAGTACTAACTATCCCGGCCTCGGTCATCTTCTTCGGACTTGGCACTGCCCTGTTCGTTTTTTACAAGGCCAATCCCGACCGCCTTGAACCGGCCTTGAAAACCGATGCCATCTTCCCCTTATTCATCGTCCAGCAGCTTCCGGTCGGGATTTCCGGACTCCTGATTGCGGGCGTCTTCGCCGCTGCAATGTCCAGCCTCGACAGCTCTATGAACTCTGTCGCCACGGCCATAGTGACCGACTTCTACCGCACATTCAAGCCGGAGTCGTCGGATAGCACCCGTCTCAAGCTGGCCCGCTGGCTCACCGTGATTCTTGGGGCAACGGCAACCGCAGTGGGGCTTCTAATGGCTACCTACGAAATCAAATCGCTCTGGGACCTGTTTACAAAGGTCCTCGGCCTGTTCGGCGGAAGTCTGGCCGGGCTCTTTGCCCTGGGGATTTTCACCCGCCGCGCACATGGCTGCGGGGCCTTGGTCGGAGCGGCAACCAGCGCCGCTGTGCTGTTCCTCGTCGTTTGGTTCACTCGCGTCCATTTGTTTCTGTACGGTGCGATAGGCATTACCGTCTGCTTTGTCGCCGGCTATCTTGCCAGCCTGCTGATACCCACCAAGCCAAAAGACACACAAGGCCTCACAATCCACACCATCAACCGCAAAAGTGACTAACCGGCATCATTCCTTCCTGCTTGCGAGTTTTGCTTTGACGAGGGTTTGGATTTCGATTATCCTCATAGCCTGACACTCAAGGGTACCATCTCGAGAATCGGACCTCGGTACGAGAGAACGAATAAGGACAAAAAAATGTGGTATGCCATTTACATAACGAGCGTTGTAATCATAGGTATTCTGGCCTTCGTTATCGGCAGGAAGCTGGCCCCCGAATCCAAGCCCCAATCCAAGACAACGACGTTTCTTGTTAAGTCCGTCCAGGCAATTGCCGAACTGGCCGTCCTCGAATACAGAACCGAAGGTGTCACTGAGATAAAGCAGAAGAAGACCAGCCTTATTACCGTTCGCTGGAAGAGGGGCCTGCTCAGATACACCGCCAAGCTCAAAGTCGGCTTTGATCTTGATCGCCTCGATTGCTCGGTAAACGATTCGCAGAAGTTAATCAGGATCGCCCTTCCGAATCCGAAGGTGCTAAGTTGTGAGATTTATAACAGGAAGTTCTACAAACTCCCGCTCGAAAAGGCCGAAAACGTCCCCTGGAAATATGACATAATAGAGGACTTCAGCTCCGACGAAGTGCTCGCCCTCGACGATGAGGCCAGAGAAAACGCCCTCACCAATGTCAACGAGCTCTACGTTCTCGACATGCTCCAGGACAAAACCAGGATGGCGTTCAAAAGAATCGTCTCCCTCTCCTACCCGGATTACACAACCGACATATCAATCGCGGACGCCTTGACCCCGCAAAAACCGCCGGAGCTGCCCGCCGCCGAAGATCCCCCGGACGAAGCCGCCGGTCAAGATTAGGCGCCTTTGCCTTGCTGAGCAAATGCAAGCAACAGCCCTGGATACTCGACACTTCCGGTCACTCAAAGTTCTTCTTGATCTGGTCATAGACCATCCTGGATTTCGTCTCGTCGCCGAACACGCCGAATCTGATAGACAGCTTGGTCGAATCTTCTGTCGCGGCGGCGAGCTTGACCGTAATCTTCTTGTCCTGCGAGTCACGTGCGATGATCTCTGCCGACATTGCATCTTTCGTATCTTTGCTGATACTCAGCTCGAGCTGCTCCAGCGCCTTCTTCGTTGCGTCATAAACGGTGTCGAGCTTCTTTGCCTCAACCGCTTCGAGATCACCTCTGACGTACGCCACGCTGCCCGCCGCACCGGCCCCCACTGCTAAAAGCATACAGCCCTGCAGAATAAAACTTGTGCCAATGGCTAAGAGTACGATAATTACTTGGCTCTTTTGCATTTAGTATCTCCTTTTCTTTCAGACAACGCCTGTCGCAACCATAAAATTACTGTACAAATGCAGATACCGCTTGTCAAGCCCAAGCTCGTGCCCAGAGGCCGGTTGTGTTCGCTCGGGATAAATTATGCAGGGATCCTTTTGGAATTTTTGCTTTTTACTTTTCGATTTTCGGTTCTAATATACCGCTATGCTTGAGAAAGGCCTTGTACAAGTTTATACCGGAGACGGCAAGGGCAAGACCACCGCTGCGTTCGGCCTGGCACTGCGGGCCGCAGGCCAGGGTAATAGTGTCTTGATCTATCAGTTCTTAAAACCGCCGGCTCTTGATATCGGCGAGCGCTCTGCGTTGCAGCTCGGGGCGGCAGGGATCAAGGTCGAGGCGCTCGACGTGCCCTGGGATATGGCAAAATCCCTCGATGACAAAAACACCGTCGCCAAAATGCAGGCCGAAATCAGCAAGCTGCTCGAGAGAATCGCCCAAATCGCCCGGAAAAGGCTTTGCGACGTCCTTATACTCGATGAGATTGTCTTCTGCCTTGCAAAAGGCCTGGCCAAACTCGAAGATATCAAGGGCATTATCGATAGAAGAGACCCCGGCGTCGAGATAGTGATGACCGGACGGGGGGCAACCAAGGAGCTATTAGACCTCGCGGATTTGGTAACTGAAATGAAGAACGTCAAACATCCGTTCGACAAAGGCCTCGGCGCCCGGCGAGGCATCGATTATTAGACGTCCGATGCGCCGCAAATGTTGATGAAATAAAGAGTACAAAAGGAAATCGACCTATGTCAAAAACCGTTGCAGCCATTATTTGTGCCGCCGGGCCGGGAACGCGATTCGGCGGAAAGAGAAAAAAACAGTTCATAGACGTCGCCGGACGCGCCGTCTTTCTACGCAGCGTGGAGCTGTTCGCCAACCGCGACGACGTAAAACAGGTACTCTTAGGCATCTCACCCGACGACGAGGAGCTGGTCGGCGTCAAATGGGGACCTAATCTCAAGTTCTTCAATGTAAAGATTTTCTTCGGCGGCGATGAGCGCTTCGATACCGTCAGCAAAGCTCTGGAGCTTGTTACCGATGCCATCGACCTTATCGCCGTACACGATGCCTGCCGGTGCTGCCTGACCGATAAGATGATTAACAAGGTAATCGCTGCTGCCGAGAAGACCGGCGCCGCAATACCAGCCTGCCCCGTCACGGCCACAGTCAAACAGGCAAAGGATAGCACCATCGTCAAGACCGTTGACAGGTCAGACCTCTACGAAGCCCAGACACCACAGGTCTTCGCCGCTGCCTTACTCAAAAAGGCATACGAGAACCTAAAGAACCTCGACCAGACCAAAATCAGCGATGACTCGCAGCTTGTCGAAGCCCTGGGCGAGAAGGTGACAATCGTAGAAACCGATTCTTCCAATATAAAGATTACTCGCGGAAGTGACATTCCAATTGCTGAAGCCATTCTTAAGTCCAGGCGCAAACTTGCAGCGAAAGGACCCATAGGCCCTTATGCCGAAGCTCAATGGTGACCTTGGGCAATATCGAGCTTATTGCGCACAAAAAAGCAAAGCCCCAAAACAGAAAGGAGTACCCACAATGAGAACACTAATACACTTGAGCTTAGCTTCTGTCTTACTGACGCTGCTGACGATTGGGACAGGATGCAGCACCCTGTCCGGCAAAACCCCGCTGGTCTTCAGCGCCGACTTCGAGGATGGCAGCCTCGACGCATGGCAGCCCACCGATGCCAAGGCCTGGCGAATCGAGGACGCAAACGACGGCAAGCTGCTGGCGCTATTCAAGCAAAGCAGTTACAAGCCCCCGGTTCGCTCCCCGGTCAATATCAACCTCATCAAGGACGTCTTCCCGGGCAGCTTTGTACTCGAGTTGAAAATGCAATCGACCACCCCCAACTATGGCCACCGCGACCTCTGCCTGTTCTTCGGGTACCAGGACCCCTCCCATTTCTACTACGTGCATATCGCCAACAAGTCCGACGCCCACGCCAACTCGATATTCATCGTCAACGGCGAGCCACGCGTCTCGATTGCCAAGACCCGAACCGAGGGGACAAAGTGGGACGATAACTGGCACAGCGTGCGCCTGGTCCGCAACGTCGAAAGCGAGACCATCGAGGTCTTCTTCGACGACAACCCCGAGCCCATAATGACCGCAGTCGACCACCACTTCAAATCCGGCAAAATCGGAGTCGGCTCATTCGACGACACCGGCCAGTTCGACAACATCCGAATCCACGCCCACGAAAAATAAGAGGCCGCCAAAGAATATTTAGGGCGGGGATGCCCGCGTCAGGAATGCTTTATATTTACCCCCACGTTTTACGTGGGGTCTCGTTCATATTTAGCCCCCCAATTTATTGGGGGGTTGATTCCTCGGCAATTATTTATTCTTCTTTTCTTTTTTTAATCTTCGTTTTTCCTTTGGGTTAAGCTGGGCCTTTTTCTGTTGTTCTCTTTTGCCTTTATCTCTTTTTCCCTTATCGCCCATATCTGTTTCTCCTTCCTTGAACATGATTTGTATTTCTGAAACCTACTAAAACTACGGACAGAACCTATTAAATCAACGCCACACCGCATTATCAAAATTTTGGTGGCATCGGCATCTTGCCTATGGCTCTGCCGTACACTCGTTCAACGTCGCCGCTTTGCATAATATCACATCCCCTCCGCCCCTGTAAACTCATTCCTAAAATAATCCTCCCTCATCTACTCATCAACGCATTTACTCATTCTCTCTACGCGGTACAATCAGGACTTTCGGCCTTTTTTCTTTTTCCCCACTCTTTTCTGTGCTACACTGCCGATGTATCTATTAGGGAAACAGGCAGTACAGAAAGGATGCTATGGACCAGCAGGATACGCAGACTTATCGGGGGAAATTAGGCACCCTTGGCGGACACGGGCCCGTAGTCACCCAGAGCAGTCTGAGCCTGGCGGGCAAAAAGTTCCACTTTATCGGCGCAGGCGGTATCGGAATGAGCGGCCTGGCGCAGCTCCTGATAAAGCACCACGCGATTATTACCGGCTCCGACCAGATGCACAGCGACGTCGTAACCGCCTTGTGCCGGATGGGCGCCGATATCAAAATCGGCCACGACGGCGAAAACCTCAGCCCGCAGACCGATGCCGTCGTTATCTCAGCAGCTATTACCCAAGACAATCCCGAACTGAAGCTGGCGCGGCAGCGAGGATATAAGGTTTATAAGTACGCCCAGATGCTGGGCCGGCTTATGGACCGCTACGAGGGCATTGCCGTAAGCGGCACTCACGGCAAGAGCACCGCGAGCGCCTGGCTCATACATTGCCTCAAACAGGCCGCCATCGACCCGAACTTCATCATCGGCGCCCAAATAAACCAGTTGGGCAGCTCCTTCGGCGTCGCAGACTCCAGCTACTTCGTCGCCGAGGCCTGCGAATACGACAGGAGCTTCTTGAATCTAAAGCCCAAAATCGCCTGCATACTCAATATCGAGCAGGACCACCTCGATTACTATCGCGATGAAGACGAAATAGTCGAGGCCTTTGCCCAATTTGCCCTGGGTACGAGAACAGATGGCATCGTAGTTGCCAACGGCCGGGACACAAACGTAGCAAAAGTGATAGGGCGGCTCGGCGCAGAGCGGCGTTGCGAGACTTTCGGGCTTGATCAAGGCTGCAATTTCTACGCGGACAATATTGCGCTCAACGACGGGCTTTACGGTTTTGACGTTTATCATAACGGGCAACTGCTCGGACCGGCTCAAATCTCCCTGCCCGGCAGGCACAACGTCCTCAATGCCCTGGCGGTAGTGGCTATGGCCGTCAACGCAGGCCTGGACCCCGCCAAAGTCCTTGAGCTGCTGCCCGCATTCACCGGCATAGACCGCAGGCTCATGCTCAAGGGCCGATTCGACCGGCCCACAGCCGGTCAAATCACCGTACTCGACGACTACGCCCACCATCCGACGGAGATCAGGGCATCGCTGGAGGCGATACGTCAAAGATACCGGCCAAAGCGAATCTGGTGTGTCTTCCAGCCCCACCAGTACAGCAGAACAAGATTTTTGCTTGATGATTTTGCCGAAAGCTTTAAGCTTGCCGATATAACTATTGTCCCGGAAATCTATTTCGTTCGGGATTCACAGTCGGCTAAAGAAGAAGTCAACGCTCAGATGCTGGTCGAGAAAATACGGGCCAGCCAAACGCAGGCCCTGTTCATCAGTAGCTTCGACGAGATTTGTGAATACCTGAAAAGCAACGCGGCTCCCGGCGACCTCGTGGTTACTATGGGCGCCGGCGATATCTGGAAGGTGGCAGATGAATACATTTCGTGGCTTAGAAGAAATTGTTGAAACCGAATATCCCTTGGCCAAGAGCACATGGTACGGTCTGGGTGGGCCGGCCGACTACTTCATCAGGCCCAAAACAATCGAACAGCTCCAGGAAGCCGTCAGGCGGTGCAATGAAAACCACATCCCGATTTACCTGATGGGCCTCGGCTCCAATCTGGTGATCGGCGACGACGGCCTGAGGGCAGCCGTCATAAAGCTCGAGCAGGACCAGTTCGCACAGATGGAATTCGACTCCAACGCCCCGGAGCTGACCGCCTGGGCGGGCGCCGAGCTGAGCAGGATCGTTCTAACCTGTGTGGAAAAGGGACTGGCGGGACTCGAAGCACTCACGGGCATACCGGGCTCGGTCGGAGGAGCGGTCAAAATGAATGCCGGCGGAAATTTCGGCGATTTCGGGGCGGTAGTCGAATCCGTGATGCTGATGGACAGTCAGGGAAATGTCTTTGAAACGAGCAAACCCGAGCTCGTATTCGACTATCGCCGCACGAATATCACCGCGCAGTTCATTCTAAGTGCCCGGCTGAAGCTTAGTTCCGGCGACCCCGAACAGATTATGCGAACGGTGAAGGAAATATGGATTTACAAAAAGAATAGCCAGCCGTTGAATACAAAAAACGCCGGCTGCATCTTCAAGAATCCGAGAGGCGTCTCCGCAGGCGCCTTGATCGACAGGGCCGGACTAAAAGGACTGCAAATCGGCGGCGCCGCCGTCAGCGACAAACATGCAAACTTCATAATCGCACAAAAGGGCTGCAAAAGCCGCGATGTCATAAGACTGATTGACGCAATAAGGCAAAGGGTAAAAGAACAGTTCAACACCGAGCTTGAGCTCGAAATAGAAATCTGGAACTAACGGATTAACCGCCCCGGTGCGCTGGGGCAGGCGAATCAACACGAATGAACACGAGCTGAGCAATTAGTCGCAATTCGTGACAAAAAACAAATTATAAATTGAAAACAGAAAATGGCAAATCAAAGGTGGCCGTCCTTATGGGTGGCATCGGTGCCGAACGTGATATCAGCATCCGGAGCGGAACCTCTGTCGCCGAGGCACTGGACAAGGCCGGCTTTGACGTGGTAACCGCCGATATCCGCCCGGACAATCTGGATATCCTAAATGACAGCAGTATCGACGTCTTCTTTCCGGCGCTGCACGGCCAATTCGGCGAAGACGGCCGGCTCCAGCAAATACTCGAAGATAAATCGCTGACTTACGCCGGAAGCGGACCGGCCGCAAGCGACGCTGCTTTCGACAAAATGGCTGCAAAAACCGCCTTCGCAAAGGCATCTGTGGCCACGCCCGCTGCAATCTGCTTCAACTGCGAGGCCGATACCCGCCAGATCGAGGAGCAGTTGAAGCAGTTTCCGGGAAGATATGTGATAAAACCTGTTCGCCAGGGAAGCAGCGTAGGCGTAAGTATCGTCTCCGACCCGAACGAAGCCGTCGCCGCCGCACGGCAAACATCGAGCAAGTTCGGCGACTGTATGATCGAAGAATTCATACCCGGACGGGAAGTAACGGTTGGGATCCTGTGCGACGAGCCCCTGCCGATTATCGAAATCCGAACGCAAACCGGCTTCTACGACTATCACGCAAAATACGTCGATGAGCGGACCCGCTTCCTTTTCGATACAATCGCAGAGGCGGCGCTGACGGCCAACATCCAGGCCGCTGCGCTCGACTGTTTCAACGCGCTCGGCTGTCGCCACTTTGCAAGGGTCGATTTTATCCTCGCAGATGACGAAACCCCTTACGCCCTGGAGGTTAATACGATACCCGGCTTTACAACCCATTCACTTTTGCCCAAAGCAGCGGCGAAGCTGGGTCTCTCAATGAGTGATATGTGCACGAAGATCGTCGAGGCGGCATGTTCGTCGCTGCTAAAACGTCGGGCCTGAGGCCGGATGAAACCCGGACCCCAAACGCACGCGGCGGCGGTTGGGATAATTCGTGTTTCGCAGAAAACCGCGAAGCCGGACCGAAACTCCGATACGCTTCGCAAGATGCGAGATGATGGTGGCCAAAAGGAAAAGTACAAAAAGAATATCATTCAGACGCGGCTCCTCGAAGCCAAAGAGCAACAAGCAATCGAGTCCGCACGGGCCGGGACTAACACGTATTCTAAAGGTCCTGGCCGTGGCGGGCGTCGTCACCTGCATGGGGCTCGGCATCGTATATTGGGGCAAATTCATCAAACAAACCACATCCGCCCCGCCGGAGCGAATCCCCCTCGAATTGGCTTTGGAGCCCGCCTGGGTCAACGACGAGCTCGAACAGAAACTCTACACCGCCGCAACCGCCGATGGACAGGGCCTGAAAATCGACGAAAACGCCGCCCAAAGGGTACAGCAGAATATTGAGACGCTGTACGGCTGGCTTGCCGAGGTGAAAGTCCGGACGATGCACAACCGGCTGCGCGTCGAAGGGCGGTGGCGAAAGCCGCTGGTCCTGGTCAAGTTAGGACTGCAAAGTTTTTACGTGGACCGGGAATTGGTGGTGCTCGATTTTGTCGAGATACCTGAGCTGCCGATAATAAGGGTAAAAGGGCTGGCCGTGCTGCCTGAGACGCCGAGTCTCGGCCAGGTCTGGCAGCGTGACGATCTGGCTGCGGCCGTGGAATTGGTGGCGCTGCTAAATCAGTGGGACAAGGACAAAACCCCCGACAAACCATTACTCAGAGAAATTACAAGCATCGACATAAGTAACTACAACGGCAGAGAGAACAGCCGGTTTCCGCATATCGTTCTATATACAACAGACAACACGGAGGTCATCTGGGGGGCCGAGCTTGGAAAATGGCAGCAGCACCTCGAAGCCACCGACGCCGAGAAACTGGCCAAGCTCTACGCCTATTACGAAGAATACGGCTCGCTCCTGGGCGACGTCAAATACATAAACCTTCGCGACCCCCAGGACAGAATCCCTCTGCCCATCGATAAGGATTAAGGCTCTGCAATACTGTTCAGCGCGGTGGCCAGGTCGGTGTAGCGATAGGGGATGCCGAACTCCGTGCAGATGGATTTGAATTCCTTCAGGGCCGACTCGCTCAATCCGCTTTGGAAGTCCTTATCGCCCTTGCAGCAAAAGATTCTGCAGCCGGCGAAACGATGCTCATGGATTGTGCATTTATCGGCGATATTGTAAGGGCATCGGCCGGTCGTCATCGGCCTTACCTTTTCGCCGCGCAAGTTCGCAGTCAGGTATATCAATTCCGGTGATGTCACAAACAAACGGTGGCCAAAGCTGTCGAAATCACAGCACTTGCCGCAAATATCGCACGTCCCGGCGAGGTCACCGGCCTGATGCAGTTGCGTATCCAGCCATTTGTACACCCGAACGACCCTCTCAAGCACCTGACTGTTTACTTTGGGTTCTGCCACCATTTTTTGTTCTTTTTGATTTTTTCTATTTCCTCGTAGCTGTAGAGCCTGCCGCGATTGATGCCCGGGCATTTTTCTTGCGCCGTTTTGTTCCAGGTACCTGCGTCGGCCAAATTGCTCGGCCAGAAGGGCCAGCTTCTGCACTGGCTCGGCCGAACGCTATAAATCACGCATTTCTTCCCGCCGTCAATCTTCCGCAGGAATATACAATCCTTCGTAAGGTCGTGCTCGATAATGGTAGTCCGCAGGCCCACGCGCTTTAGGTAGTCGCGTCTCAATTCGCCCGGGGAGATCTCCAGGAACTTCGCAATCAGCTCAATCTCCGGCCGAGTCACCCAGATATACCCCTCACCCGGCCCGGAGCAGCACCCCCCGCACCGCTGACATTCAAAATGCAAGCCACCAACATACCACCGAGTTTTCTTCTTCTTAACCACAGAGGTCACAGAGAACACAAAGATAGATTCATATTGGGACACCTTGTCTGCGCAAGTTCAGAATCGTTGGACTGTTGACTGAGTTGTAATCCTTCTCCGATACAGGATAAACGGATATCAACACGCCATAGCTAAGATTCAGCTCCGTTATGATATCTATCATCCTGTCTATCTCTTCGCCCGCAGCGACATCGCCATCGAGCACAACTGCCAGGTCAATATCCGAATCGGTTGTTGCCTGTTTTCTTGCGTAAGGGCCGTATGGAATGATGCTTTTTAGCCGTTTGCCGTATAATTTTTCAACCCCTTGCCTGAATTCTCTAAGTATCTGTTCTATTTCCATAGTGTAGTCCCGCATATTCTGTCCGGTTTTTTGAATTATACAAAAATCCGCCTGTTGTAGTTATGGAAAAAAGAGGCGAGCAAGCGCAAAGGAATACTCAGACAACTACAAAAAGCTTCGTGCTATCGTTGAGGAAATGACTATGATCAACATGACATTGCTAAAGAAAAACGCCTGCCTTTAGCACACAATAAGGCAGCGAGAGCTTGTGACTGTTGAGTCTCGAAAAAACGTATGCAACATTCTACGCCGCCGATCAGAGTATGTCAATGGTGGAGAGTTCTCGGTGGGGTAATCAGGCTGACAGAACAGACTCTAAGCTGGCTCCTGGGCTTGAGTGGACGTGCCCCCCCAACTGATCTTGTTCCTGATACTGCGTTTCCGCGCTTTGGGTACCTTGTGCTTCTTCCCTTAGCCGCTGTCTTCCTCAAGCAGCTTTCTCAGGTACGTGTTCTCCCGCCGCGTTGCTTCAAGATCGAAAAGCTGATATTTGATGCAGACACGCAGGTAATCCAGCGATTCCTGCAGACTGTTTATGCTCTTCTCGAGCTTCTTACGGTTGGCTTGTGCCTGTTTGGCAAGGCTGGCCAATTTTCTATGCTGCGGATCAACCGCGTCCCCAAATTCCTTCACTAATTCGTTGAGTTTGTCTTGCAGATTTGTCTCGTCCATCACCCCATGCTCCTGACACATGCAAATCTTTTCAAATCACCCGGATTAGAGATTCTCCGAAGCCTGTTGTATGTAGATATAGCAAAATCCATACCCAAACGCCGAAGAATTGGCTCGGCGCCTGATTTAGCCGGTTCGCCCTATAAAACACCCAAGAGACAGGCCTTATGTGTTGGCCTTAGCTTTTGTTCATCCTTTCCTAAGAGCGAGTCTTGTGCGGATTAGGACTCCATGTTTCCGAAAATCAACACCAAAGCCTTGCCTACGTCCCACAACAGGGTTTAACGACCTTGCCAGGAAATAGTTGCGCGTAATGTTGACTATTGTAAACACGATCGTTGATTTGAAACCCTGTAGTTTACGTTTCTATTTGGCACAAAATGCGGCTATATGGCAGTAGGGATGGAACGTGCAGGAATAAACCCTAACCGGGCGAGATTAACACCGATTTTATTGAATCGATTACATCGCCTACTGCGAAGTTGGCTCAAACAGCAACTCAAGGCTCCGGGAATGCGTGCCGGATGAAGGAGAAGCAGAGAACGTTTTGCCCATTCCACACTAAAGCTCTCATAACTCTCTGAGCCGTTGATTGAAAGTCTTTAGAACGCCCAATCTGCGATTCCCCTACCTTCGTTACTTATTTCTTTGGCCGACTCCGCCGGTCAATTAAGCCAGCGGCCACCTCAGCGAAGCAGTCATGAAGGTGGTCGGATGGTATATTACACAGCGCATAGCTAATCCGCTGTAAGTTTTCTTCTCGACTCGGAAGCAGCACGGCGTACAAGTGTGGGTTGTCTTTCTGTGCCCATTCAGGCACACCCCACTCTGTTTCAACATGCCGCCGAAAGGCAGCTAAGACATTATCGCCGCACCTCTCAAGATAAGCCCAAACCACAGTATAATCCGAACCCTTATCCGTGTGGGCCTCTCTCCTGCCAACAATGTCACCTAAGACTGAACGCGCTGACCCGCACAGTCCAACAGTGGGCGAACGCCACAAGCACCACGTCAACCCCCGCTCGGCCAAAACTATCGGCCATAGCAGGCCGACAGCAACCAACTGTAGCACAACTACACAGAACGACTTAATGACGTTTTTCTTCATGGCTTATCCATATTCTTTCTCTTTAGTCCTATCAGCCCACGAGAGCAGTACCACTAACGTGCTTGCCGAGCTTGAGGGCTGCAAACTGCGTGTGAAGGTGCACACGCAACGTATGACCACTATACAGAACCGTTCCAAACGGGAATACCTTCCTTATACCTATGAATCGTTCGGGGCCTCGCGATATAAATCCTTCCAACATAAAGTGCAGCTTGGTCTGCCGCATAATACACGGCAAGCGAGCATCTGCCGTTTCCTTCTCTATCACAGCAAGCCGTCTCTTGCAGTCAGCATTTAGGCTATTTATGTTGAGCTGCAGCTCGGCCATTTCTCGCAGTAACTCCGGCACTTGCTGCCATGTTGACAGCGCGTTCCACGACTCCCGCTCCTCCTTAGTAGTGCACCTCTTTGTCACACGCCGGGCACGTGCCGATAATTTATCACACTCCTTACAATTTGATCGCAGGCCGTCTGTATGATAGTGGTCTCTGCTAAACTCGCAAGCCGCTTTTTCACTACCGCACTGAGAACAGACTTTCGTTGTCGGTATTCGTATCTGCCTCTGGCGGAACCGGGCTCTATATGCGTTATTGCATTCTCTGCACACATACCGGAGCCCGTCTCTCTGTTCAGCGTCCTTGCTAAATTCACTGGCAGCTTTTAACTCGTTACAACGGCTGCATACCTTTTGGTCAACGTGAATTTTCGGTCGGGCGGCGAGCTGTCTTCTCCGTAATGCCCTGCATACCTTACAACGACTGGACAGCCCGTCTTTGTGTCCGGGACGTATTTGTTGCTTGCCAAATTCGCTCACAGGCTTCTCTTGCCTGCAAAAACAACAGCGTTTTGTTGCCACTTCAACCGTCATGTAATTGCTCTATAAAGCCCGTTTAATCCTATGACAACCTCGGACATTCGATTAAAAGGTCCTCCTTATTGACGCCGGTTAGCGGGGTAAAAATCCTGTAGTTAATAGTGCGATTATCATAAACGACCGGGGCCTGTGCTGCACTGACCTGCAGGGCGGGTTCCATCGCAGGCTGCAAGCGAGGTTCTGGCGTAGGCACAGGACCAG
>JAGMDR010000262.1 GCA_023128595.1 Planctomycetota bacterium
AATGAATTCGATGCTGAGGGGCGTCAAAAGAAGTATATGGCGGCGTTGAGGGGGATTGAAAAGCGTCTTGGGATGAAGATTATCACGGAGGCGCGTTCGGTCGCCGGCAATGAGGATGCCCAACAATTAGTCAGGGAAATTGAGACTTCCGGTCCCGACGGTCTGCTCCTGATTATGTTCTATAACCGGAGTCTGCCACAGGCGGATATGCTTCTGAAAGCGGCCGCAAGGTTGAATATACCAACTGTCTTTTTCATTGGGCTTGGCGTCAAGCACGGCGCGGTCGGTCACTATCGACGGCCGGGTATCTACTTCATCCAGTCGCTTGATAATCTCGAAGCCGTAGAGTACGGCCTGCGGATGATTAACACGCGAAAGCACTTGGAGCAATCTCTCATTTTGAGCATTACCGAAGCAGAGAAGCCGCGCGAGGGCGTAGAGCAGTTCCTGGGAATTAGGGTGCGGGTCGTACCGTTCTCAGATTATGCCGACCAGTTTCACAAAACCAGGATTACCAATGCCTGTAAAGACTTGATGAGGAGGATCACGAAGAAGGCCAGCGAGGTCCGAGCGGTGAATCGCGAGAGCCTGGAAAGCGCAGTCAGGGTCCATTTTGCGCTGAAGGAGCTGTTGCGTCGCGAAAGCGCCGACGGTGTTACGATGAACTGTCTGCGTCGGGGAATGCTCAAGCCATGCGTGAGCTTTTCCCTGCTCAACGGCGAGCTAACGCCGGCCGCCTGTGAAAATGATTTGCCGGCGGCTTATACGCAGTTGCTCGGGCAACTACTCATTGGGCGAGCGGGCTTTCAACATAATCCATGCTATGAAACCGAGAAGAACCACTACTACGCCTCGCACTGCACGTGCCCCACCAAGGTATATGGCCCAGGAGGGCCGGAACTGACGTACCTTTTGCGCCGGTTTGCACATACCAACGGCGGTAGCTGCGCGATTCAGGTCTTCTGGAAGCCGGGAGATCCGGTGACGATGGTTAGATACTATCCTGGTGGGAAGCCCAAATTGGACGTCTATGCCGGTCGTGTGGTTGAGTCGCACTCGATGCCGCCGGCAGCCGGGTGCGCGACGAACGTGGAAATTGAAATCACCGACCGCTCCGACGCGTGTATGGTCAAGGGGCACCATAATCTGTTGTTTTGCGGCGATTTTTCCCGGCAGTTCAGACTGTTCGCTCAACTGTACAAAATGGAATTAGCGGACACGGGATACGAAGGTCCGCTGCCAATCTAATTTGGAATGTCGAACGGAGAATTCAGAATTACGAAGTTGAGAAGTGTTGCGGCAAAGTGCGGGGAAAAGACTTGCGTTGGTGGCGTGTTTGGGGGAGACTCTGACGACGGACGACAGATGACGGAGGACAGATGACGGAGGACAGATGACAGATGACGGAGGACAGATGACAGAAGTCAGAAGGCAGAGGGGAGAAGACAGAATACAGAAGACGGGATATTCGGGTTCGCAGGGAAGCTAAGCAATGGGCGATATGAGTTTTTTCTTTGCCGGTGGTGGGACGGGGGGGCATATCTATCCCGCTGTTGCTGTGGCCGAGCGGATAGCGGAGCTTGATGTGGGGGCGAAGGTACATTTTTTCTGCAGCGGCCGGGAGATTGATTCGCAGATTCTTGGGCAGAGCGGCTTGGAATATACGAGGTTAGCCGCGAAAGGATTTTGCGTTCGGCCGAGTAAGGTGCTCGGCTTTTGCAGCTCGTTCGTAAGAAGCTACAAAATTGCGAAGGCGGCTATTGCTGAGAGTAAGGACGCGGTTGTGATAGGGGCCGGGGGGTTTGTTGCAGGGCCGGTCTGCCTGGCGGCACACAGGCTGAAAGTGCCTATCGTGCTTTTGAACGTTGATATTGTGCCGGGGCGGGCGAACAAGATAATAGGGCGATGGGCGGATGAGATTTTTGTGCAGTTCGAAGAGACACGCGAGTATTTTGCCAAGAGTAAAGCGAAAATCAGCGTTGTAGGCTGTCCCTTGCGAAGGGGCTTTGGCGATGTGGAGCCAAGCAGGGCGGTTGAGCAGTTGGGGCTTGATATGGGTAAGAAGGTTCTGTTGGTGACGGGTGCATCGAGCGGGGCGGCGAATGTCAACGATGCGGTGTGCTCGCTCTTGGAGAAGCTCGATGCGTTCGCGGGCGAGTGGCAGATAGTGCATCTTGCGGGTCGGGGGCACTTTGAAAAGGTCGAGAGCAGGTACGCCGGGGCGAAGATCGGTCACAAGATCCTGGCATATTACGATGATATGCCGGGACTGTTAGCTGCTGCGGATTTGGTGATCGGGCGGAGCGGGGCGGTGAGCGTTGCTGAGTATGCAGCGGCTTCTGTGCCGAGTATCTGTATGCCGTATCCGTATCATAAGGACAGGCATCAGTATCTAAACGCCGGTAAGCTGGTCGAAGCCGGGGCGGCGGTCATTGTGGATGATCTGCCGGATGCGACGGACCGGGCGGAGTGGCTGTGGGAGGAGTTAGAGGAGCTAATGAGAGACGAAGGAAAACGACAAGAGATGGCGGAGAATTGCGCGGAGATTGCCAACGTTGATGCGGCTTCTAAAATTGCAGAGCGGCTGTTAGAATATTAGCCTCAAGTGCGGAAAAGTTGATGGTCAGCACAAGGTTATGCTCTCCAAACCCTTGGAGTTTAACGCTTTAGTACCGCGGTTCATAAATCTCGCTACTATACTATAGGGTAATGAGATTGCTTCCCTTCGGCTGCGCTCAGGGCAGGCTTGCTTCGCTCCTCGCAATGACAATAGCGGCCTTGTTACGCTTGTGAATGGGATTTTGAGAAGGCTGAAATCCTTTGCCGGAAAATCCGGCCAGACC
>JAGMDR010000263.1 GCA_023128595.1 Planctomycetota bacterium
AAGCCGTCACCTTCCACCTCAACATATACCCAATCATTCTCGTATTGCGTATTGTCATTCCTGCGAAAGCAGGAATCCACTTTTTCTCTTCCGCACGACGATATTACCACCTTTACGATGTTTGGGTCTGCGACCTGCTGGCTGTTCTGGAAATCAGCGGCGAGTGTGGCCATCGGGTAATCCGGATTCTTTATCAAGAGGTTGGCCAAGTAATCAACATTAGCGGGGTCGATTTCCGGCTCATCGGCCTGTAGGTTAACCACGATGTCAACGCTGATGTTGGCGACGGCTTCGGCGATGCGGTCGGTGCCGCTCTTGTGCTCGGGCGAGGTCAGGATGCACTCGGCGCCGAAGGTTTTGGCAGCATCGACTACTCTCTGATCGTCGGCTGCAATTATTACCCTGTCGGGCAGCTTGGCCAGGCAGGCTTGCTCGTAGGTGTGCTGGATGAGGAATTTGCCTGTATCTTTGGCGAGAACTTTGCCGGCGAACCTTGTAGAGCCGTAACGAGCGGGTATAACAGCTAAAACTCTCACTCTCATCAAGCCTTTATGCCGGCAAAGTCTCTTTTGCCAAGTAAGTTGTGCATCTTTGCCAAAAGAAGAAGAGAGCCGGCAGCAAGAGGGTCACACAACAGTTATCTAACTGGGCCCCTATGATAAGAGGATAATTCAGGCTTGTCAACAGGCCCCGTTAGAAATTTTCGCGCTTTGCACTATATTTTTGTTACAGAGTTTCTAATTGTAAGGTCGCAGTAGGCCAGATATACTTTAGCCGGCTTGGCTGTTGACTTATTCCTTGGCAGAGCAAGGTCCTGAGACCGTCAGAACGAAAAATCAAGGAGTGAAAATCATGAAGAAGGGCTTGGCAATAATTGTTGTTGTACTTGTCGCGGTGGCAGTCGTTATTGTAGCGATTGGCTGTAAGCAGAAGCAAAGCAGCAAGTATAAGTACCGTATTGCTGTGATTCCCAAGGGGACAACGCACATTTTCTGGAAGTCGATCCATGCCGGGGCGGTTAAAGGCGAGCAGGAATTCCAGGCCTTGGGCGTGGACGCTATATGGAAAGGGCCTCTCAAAGAGGACGATAGAGAGTCGCAGATTAGGGTCGTGGAAGATTTCATAACGCGCGGTGTGGCGGGGATTGTGCTGGCACCGCTGGATGATGTGGCGCTGCGGGGGCCGGTTCGGGAAGCTGTAAACCGCGGCATTCCGGTAGTAATAATCGACAGCGGTCTCAAGAGCAAAGATTACGTTAGCTTTGTGGCAACAGACAACTACGTCGGCGGCAGGAAGGGAGGCAGACGTCTGGCGGAGATTTTGGGTGGGAAAGGCAGGGTGATTCTGCTGCGATACCAGGAAGGTTCAGCCAGCACGATGAACCGGGAGCAGGGGTTCCTGGACGTTCTCAAAGAGGAGTACCCGCAAATCGAGGTCGTCAGGTCGAACCAGTACGGCGGAGCAACGACAGAAAGCGCTTACGAGGCGAGCGAGGGCCTGCTGATGCCATTGCGGACACCTGACGGAGGGTTGACGATTGACGGAATTTTCTGCCCGAACGAGTCTACGACGTTCGGGATGCTGCGGGCGCTGCAGGATGGCGGCCTGGCGGGCAAGGTGAAGTTTGTGGGCTTTGACAGCTCTGAACGCTTAGTGGCGGGGCTAAAGAAAGGTGAAATTCACGGGCTGGTGCTGCAGGATCCGATCAATATGGGTTATCTGGGGGTCAAGACGATGATCAGGCACCTGGAGGGTGAGCAAGTCGAAAAGCGCATCGACACCGGCTCAGAGGTGGCGACTCCGGAGAACATGAACGAGCCAAAGATAAAGAATCTGTTGGAGCCGGATTTCA
>JAGMDR010000264.1 GCA_023128595.1 Planctomycetota bacterium
ATGTATCTATCGCCGGTGAAATTCAGCCCACTCATCCGCCGATGATGGCTCCTGAAGAAAAAGAGCCCGAAGGAACGGCGTCTATCGCCCCCAGGCGTAGCGGAAAGTGGAGTAACCCTTCCAACTGGGAAACTGGACGTGACGCGGCGCGCCTGAAATGGAGCAGCGACGCAGCCAATCGGCTGCCTGACGATAAGATAGACGAGCGGGTATTGATCGGAAAGAGCCGGGTAGTTAAGGACGGTGTTACGCTGACCCTCGATCGCGATATCGACGGTGAGTTCGAGGTTCGGGTCTATGAGAAATCGACCTTTGTCATTCCTGATGGCTTCACGTTTAAGATCAAGGGGCCGTTTATTGTCGACCGGATCAAGAGCGTGGCGCGGCACCTTGGCGGGGCTCTTGACGTCGCCAAGAACCTTGATATTGACACTGTAACGGGCCAGTACGTAATCACTGGCGGATCAATAAAGGTTGGCGATGCCTTGAGCCTTAATGAGGGGACGTTCATCGTTGACGATAGCCGGGATAGAATAAAGTCGATAACCGTTGGGGGCGAATACCGAACGGGCGAAGGCGAGGGCGACACGACAACAAAGTTTGTCGCCCACAAAGGCGGGGTGACACCTGTACAGTGCAAGGACCTGCTGCTCGACGCCTATATTGGCGAAAAGCTGATTGTCGATGTCTCAGCTTATGACTATGCTAAACACGGGGACCTGGTGCTTTTCTCGTATACCGGGACTCGAAAGGGCGAATTCGACGGCGGGCCGGAGAAACCGACGCCTCAAGTTACCATTATCGGCGCCAAGGCCGATCTGGTTTACGATGACGCCGGAAAGAAGATCAAGCTTACCAATTTTCACCCCTAAATTCCCGCCGCTCCGGCCGGAACGAAACGCAGGAGAATCTCAAATGTCGAACGGATAGAACAACCCGCATTAAGCCGACAAGAGTGGATTCTTAACACTGGAGAAGACCCATGAAAGTCCAACACTCCCTCGTACCGGCTGTTACCATTATCTTGATTGTTTTCTTCGCGGTTGGCGTTCTGCCGGCCGCCCTGGCGGACAACGAACCGGCCGGTCTTGTCGGCCGATGGGATTTTAACGACGGCACGGGCAAGGACCTCTCGGGAAAAGGCGGCGACGCCGACCTGGGAGGGGCGAGTCTTTATACTCTCGGCGCGGGACGCAAGTGCCTGATGTTTATGCCCGACGCCGAGCCCATGCGGATCCCCGCGTCGGAAAAGTCGCCGCTGGCCATCTCACGCGGCACGGTCTGCATGTGGCTCAACATGGCATGGGACGGGGACACTATTTTGAAGTACAACAACGGCGCCGTTCAGTTCAAGGTCTATCGCCGCCATTTTCAGCCGCGTTTCAGGGGCGAAGATGAATTCACGTATTCAAGCGGAATTCTGGATTATGACTGGCCAAAGTATGATATGCGCGAGTGGGCATTCTATCCGCATGTAAGAGCCGCTGTTGGCGATTCGGAATGGCACCATTTCACCGTGGCCTACGACGACAAATCCAAACAGATCATCGGGTGGCGGGATGGCGAGCAGATATCCGTCGTCGATCTGTCCACCGTGGCGATGGAACCGCTCGCGCGCGAGGGGCTGAAGGAAATCGTTGTGGGAGAAGGTTTTGTCGGGTTCGTTGACGACATTCGCATTTACGACCGAGTCCTGACCGGCGAGGATATGCGCGAGATATACAACAAGGCCAAATCCACCTATGCGGGCCGGGCCGACACGAACCCAACGGACAAAGAAATGGACGTATACAAGTACCGGAAGGAGGACCACACTCTCTATCGGGCGTGGCTGCAATATCGTCCTGCCTCCGAGCGGCTCGGCAAAAAGCTTCTGAAACGCATCGTCGCCGAAGGCGCGAACTCAACCGTTCGGACGGCGGCGGCGGAGTTGGCCGACGCCGTGAAGTCCATGTTCGGCTTCAAGCCCTCAGTTAGAACAAAGCCTGGCTCCGGTTCGAAAGTTGTGCTGGGAACAGCCGAAACGTCGAGTTGGATCCGCGACAGAGCCGACAAGCTGGAGCTGGATCGGATTAAAAACGACGGATTCATCATTAAAGCGGTGGAAGAGGCCAGTGACACAACATTGGTCATTGCGGGAAATGTTCCGGCAGGCGTTATTTTTGGCGCATTCGACCTGATTCGCCGCATCCAGTTGGGCCAGGATCCGAGCGAACTCGACGTCCTGGAGAACCCGCAGATTCCCATCCGGATGGTCGATCATTGGGCCTACTTTCGCGGTTTTAAGGGCGACAAGTGGCGCGGGGGCGGACGCGACAACTCGATCTACAGTTGGGAAGAGTTGCGTACGGGTGATACCAAGCTGATCTGCGACTGGGTGCGCATGATGTCATCCGCCGGTTGGAACGCCATCTGCCCAAGCGAGGTCAACTGGTGCTATCGCAACAATTTTCTCGAGCATCTCGACGAGGTCGAGACCCTCGCCGGCATCTGCCGGGATTACGGCATGAAACTCTACTGGAGCCCGAGTTACCTGCTTGCGCTGGAAAAAGAAACGGCTGACAAACTCTACGCCAGGGTCCCCGACTTCGGCGGATACATGCTCAAACTGAGTTCTGAAAAACAAAACGGAGACCCCCGTCCTCAGATGGTCAATCGGATTGCAGACAACCTGAAACCTTATTGTGGCTATACCCTCGTGCGGGGATTTGTCTATGGCAACAGCCGCTACACACCCGAGCCATATCGCAATCTCATTCCTTATGATGTTTTCGCTGCGGAAGACGGCAACTTCCGTGAAAACGTGATCATCATCCCCAAGGGCAGCCCGCTCGATTGGGACTTCTCGGCGCCCATCCCGGCGTTCGACGGCGCGATGCAGAAGAACCTCTCCGGGAGTGAACTCGTCATTGATAAAGGGTGGCCGGTTTCCTGGATCGAGAAATGGAAGTGGTGGCTCCAGCAGGATAATTACCGAAAGGGACCCGGTAGTCTGAACAAGTTTGATGTTGATTGCATCATGGGTGTTTCGATGATCAGCCCCTCGCCAGCCTGGACAGAGTGCCCACTGAATATGGTGAACTATTACGGACTGGGGCGCCTTTCATGGAACCCCGATCTCACTGTAGACGAGATCTACACCGAATGGATTACGCAGACTTTTGGCGACGATCCCGAAGTGCTCGATACCATCAAAACGATACTTCTGCTGTCTGACGATGCAACCCGCAAACTCTATATGTATCGTGGCTATCGCGGCATCTGGATCGATACGGGCGACGATGAGGACATGATCCAGGACAAAACTACTCACACGATAAATCGCAAAGGCATCGGCCCCAAGAGCCCCGAACTGAAAAAGCGTACGTTGGCCCAATACGCCCCCGGTCTGCGCGAAGTCTATGGCGACCGCATGAAGGGCGAAGAGTTTCTCACGTCTTTTCATTTCGTGGACCACGACTACCGTCTTTCGATCGGGCGCACTGTGATTCAGGACTTCTATGTGAACCTGGATGAGGCCGTGCAGCTGGCCGAACAATTGCCGAAAATCTGGGAGCGTATTGAGGGTAAAGTGGACGAGCGGCGGTTCGCCTACACATTGGAAATTCTCAACGAGTTCGCCGAAGACGCAAAGAAGCAGCGTGCAAAAATAGTAGAAGGTTTTGAAAGAGTCACAAAGCAAGAATATGATGACGTAATTTCCGGCCTGAATGCTTCGAAGCATCTGTTCAACGTGCGGGATTACGGCGCAGAAGCAGATGGCATCACTAACGATGCACCCGCTATCAACAAGGCCATCGATGCATGTAACGCCGCGGGCGGCGGTACCGTTTTCGTCCCGACAGGCATCTACGCTTCCGGCTCTATCCAGTTGAAAAGTAACGTCACCCTTGCCTTGGACAAGGGTGCAGTCCTGAAAGTCCTGCCCGGAGAGATGGACGCTTGGGAACCGAATCCGAACGACAAAGGCCTGATGGATCCGGCCCACTACCATTGGCAGGCGTCATTGATATGGGGTGAAAACCTGAAAAACATTAAAATATACGGACCTGGAACGCTGGACGGGTCGGCGCTCACCCGAAGCAGCAAGGTGAAGAAAGGAACGGGGGACAAGGGCATCGCTTTGAAGCTGTGCAAAAACGTCGAGATACGAAACCTGAACATTGAGAAGGGTGGTCACTATGCAATCTTGGCCACCGGTTGCGAGGACGTGCTCATCGATAACGTCACCATCAACACCGGCCGGGATGGACTCAACCTGTCCCAGTGTAAAGACGTTCTGGTCGCTAACTACCATATCGATGCGGTTCGCTATGAAGACGGCCGCCCGGCTGGCGGCGACGATGCGATTAAACTCGGCAGTGATCTGTCCTTAGGCAAAGCTCGACCCTGCGAAAACATAACCGTCCGAGACTGCTTTCTCGCAAGCGGGTGCAACACTCTCCAATTCGGCACGGAGACCATCGGGTCGTTCAAAAACATCCATTTCGAGAACATCAGGATTCTGCGTGCCGGCAAAGCCGGTATAAGCATCACCTCCAACTACGACCGCGACAAGTTCCACCACGCGCCAGAAGGATACTAGTGCCGTTTCTAAAAAGAAAGTGTCACTTTTTGTCATTCCCGCGAAAGCGGGAATCCAGGCCTCATGTTTTCTATATTCCGGATCAAGCCCGGAATGACAACACGCAAAAAAGTTATACTAATTTATTTGAAACGGCACTGGCATGATCGCAAATAGAAAATCACGATGGACCTTTCTGAAGACCTCAGGCCTGGCCGCGGCGGCCTTGGCGACGCATTTGGGCCTTTGGGCCGCGTCGAAGGCCAAAAGACCCAACATCGTCTGGATCTCGACCGAGGATATCGGACGGCGCCTCGGGTGCTACGACAATCCCGACGCCATCACGCCGGCCCTTCGAGACCGTTGCGTTTTGTTTTCTGCTCAACCATTTGCATTGCATCTGGAATTTAGTCTTCTTCGTCATTGCGAGGAGTCCGCCCGCGGCGGACGACGTGGCAATCTCTAATCCCTAATTAACCCGCAAGCTTGTCTTGCGGGGCACCCACCCCCGAAATCCTTTTAACGCCTTATAAAATCCGAAATGTTTAGCCCCGCACTTTATGTGCGGGGTCATTTACTTTGTATTAGAGTGCCCGTTCACAGTTTTTTTATTGGTGTGATGGTTTGAGGTGGGTTCTGGTATAGGATTTGCAACATAGGCTGGCATGGTAGATAAGGACGTCATGCTTGCCCGGCTCATGGAAGAGAACCAACAGCTTCGAGAAACTGTCGTGTTTTTGAACAACCAGATCGATACACTACGAGAAGAAATCGCCCGGCTGAAGAAAAATTCGCGAAATTCCTCCAAGCCACCATCGAGTGATATCGTCAAGCCGCCAAAGCCACCGGGCAAAGAGAACAAACCAAAGCAAGGCGCCCAGCCGGGTCACCCGAAACACCGACGCCCGCTGTTTGAGAAGGACCAGATCGATGAATTCCATGACTACGTTCTGCCGTCTTGTCCCGATTGTGCTGGGGCGGTCCTATTGCGGTTAGACCTGGAGCCACGGGTGATCCAGCAAGTTGAAATCTGCGAGGCGCCTTTAGTCCGACACGAACGTCGTGCCTATGCGGTGTGGTGTCCGAGCTGTGATAGGATCCACTATAGCCCCTTTCCCCCAGAGGTGGTGAAGGCCGGTTTGTTCCAGGAGCGAATTACGGCATGGGTGGCATACATGAAATATGTCTGCCATGCCTCCTTTTCGACGATCCGGAAGTTTGTTCGTGATATCCTGGGAGAAACGATCTCCAGAGGTTACTTACGCAAAGTGCTCGCCAAGGTGACCTCATCGCTGGACGGTCCCTATGAGCAGTTACTGAATCAGCTTCCGTTAGAAACGGTCGTGAATGCGGATGAGACAGGTCACAAAGACAACGGCGATAAGTTCTGGACCTGGGTTTTCAGGGCTCAGTTGTATGTCCTGTTCCGAATCGACAAAGCGCGGTCCACTCAAGTCCTACTTGATGTCTTGGGCGAGGATTTCAACGGTGTACTGGGCTGTGACTACTTCTCGTCATATCGGAGCTATATGAAGCATTTCAACGTAACGATTCAGTTCTGTATTGCGCATTTGATCCGAGACATACGCTTTCTGACGACCTTGCCAGATGAAGAGACAAGGGCCTATGGTGGCCGTCTGCTGGATGCGGTACGCGAACTATTCAAGATCATCCATGATCGAGACTCGCTATCCGCCGATGCCTTTCGAGGGGCCTTGGAGCAGGCCAAGCGAACGATCATCCAGGTGGCGACGAGTGATGTTCCCAGTCGCTTGGACAAGAATGGCAAGCAGTTGAATCGGCCCGCTCAGAACATGGCCAACCGGTTTCGCAAGCATGGCCAGGCATATTTCACGTTTATCACCACTCCTGGGATGGAGCCCACGAATAACGTGGCCGAACGTGCGATTCGTTTTGTGGTGATTGACCGTCACGTGACGCAAGGGACCCGCAGTCTGGCTGGCCGCCAGAGTGCCGAGAGACTATGGACGGTGGTTGCCACATGCCAACTCCAAGGCCGATCCGCGTTCAACTTCATCCTCGAAGCGGTGCGTGCTTACTTCCGCGGCCAACGCATCCCCTCGCTACTACCTTCGCCGACTTGACACGTATCCTATCCAGCAGCTATGTCGGCTCACAAGCCCATCCAATAGGCTGTGAACGGTTAC